>QIJM01000553.1 GCA_003232445.1 Paraglaciecola arctica | reverse complement strand
AGTTGAAGCGGGTTTAAAAATTGTAGCTAGTTACCAGGTTCTAGTTGCGAGGAAAAAATTTAAAACACGTTTTAATAAACACAAGTTCTATGAAGGTGATACATCATGAGAAAAAAGTATGATTTTTCCAAAATGAAATCCCGCAAGAACCCATACGCGGCTAAGCTTAAAAAGCCTGTCACGATTAGGCATAGTGATGAGCCTATTAGTGATATTGAGTTAGTCCCTGACTTTCTGCCTTCGCCTGAAGAGCTAGCGCTGAAAGATAAAAATACGGGAAAAGGTAAAGATTAAGCTGCGTGTGTGGGTGTGGTGTGGACTTCGATATCGAGGCCGAGTTTGTTTCGTAGGATGCCATTGAAGAGATTGAATTTTATGAAAACTAAAACATTCGATAGAAAATTTGATACCAATGAAGATATCTCGGATGCTCTTGATACCTCTAAAGTCAGGAGGCCTAATCAGGAGCAAAAAAGGGTCAATGTGGATTTCCCTACCTGGATGATTGAATCATTGGATAAAGAGGCAAAACATCTGGGGGTTACGCGTCAGTCTATTATTAAAGTCTGGCTTGCTGAGCGTTTGGAGAAGGTTGCGAAGACATAGTGGCATTAGTGCAGTGGCTAGGGGCTAGGTTCTAGTGGCTGGGAAAGGCAAAAACAATTCGCGGCTGAAGCCGCTCCTACGGGGGTGGTGTCAGGAATAATCAGATGTATGGTGCCAGGGCCGGACTAAATTTGTCTGGAACAGATTTGAGCATCAGCGTTTTTGGCTGATGACCCGAAGGGCAAATCACATGGACGTGATTTGTAATCTAACCGGCGTGCCGGTTCGTCGCGAAACAATGCATATCTGTTACAGGGTGGAATGAACCGACTAGAAGTAAATGGTGCCCAGGGCCGGAATCGAACCGGCACGGTGTTGCCACCGAGGGATTTTCATACCAACTACAGTTTTCACTGCGCGTTACTTAAAACGCTTTGTGGTCTGGACTTTCCCTTTACCATATCATGATACAATCTCATGACTTAGGTAGGAGCCGTCAAGTCTCTACACTTTCCCGATACATGAAACTACATAAATATACTGAAGAGCAGTTACGAGATGCTGTAAAAACATCAGCGTCAATGCGACAAGTTCTTCAGCAATTAAAAGTTGCTGCATACGGTGGTAACTATGATGTATTGAGAAAAGCTATTAAGTGCTTTCAGCTAGATACATCACATTTCACTGGCCAAGCATGGAATAAAGGGAAGACACTACCTCCCAAGCAACCCATCGAGAAATACCTGAGTAACGAGATAGCAATCCAATCTTACAAGCTTAAAAACAGACTTTTAAAAGAGAAAGTTTTTAAACCTGTTTGTTCAAATTGCAAGTTATCAGAATGGCTTGATGAATCTATACCACTAGAACTTGACCACATAAATGGGGATAACAAAAACAATAATTTAAAAAATTTGCGATTGTTATGCCCTAATTGCCACGCTTTAACCCCCACTTATAGAAGTAAGAATCGTATCAAGGCTTAGCTCGGGATTGCCACCGTCATTACACGTTGAGGTTTCCCCGAATTTGACTCCATTCACACCGGATGTTTCCAAACCGGGTGCTCAAAGATTTAAGTCCCTTGCGTCTACCAATTTCGCCACCTGGGCATAGATGGTCTTATTTACTGCATATCACCCTATTTTCGTAATGGCAGTCCTAAGAACTACTGTCTACCACAACGCCACCCGGGCCGGTGGTTAAGAAGGCGCTATTCTAATGATTATCAGCACGCAGTGGAAGGGTGTGCGTGAAAAAATGGAGGCGGAACCCGGAGTCGAACCGAGGTGGACGGATTTGCAATCCGCTGCATAGCCACTCTGCCATTCCGCCAAATCTAAGCTACTGCACTTGCCTGCTCTGCGTTAAATGCTGTGTTCAGAAATGCTCATTTATGTGTATAAACTCCGCTTTCCTCAACAGCATTTGCCTTGATCAGGC
>QIJM01000244.1 GCA_003232445.1 Paraglaciecola arctica | reverse complement strand
CATAGACGGATCCATATTACCTTGCAGAGCAACCTTGTCGCCGATACGTGCTTTCGCATCAGCCATATCCACTGTCCAGTCTAAGCCCACTGCATCACAACCTGTGGCGGCGATAGATTCCAACCACAAACCAGCATTTTTAGTGAACAAGGTGACTGGCACTTTTCGGCCATCGTTTTCACGAGTTAAGGCATCGACAATTTTGTGCATATATTGCAAAGAAAACTCTTGGTAATCGCGACCTGACAACACACCGCCCCAAGTATCAAATAGCATCACAGATTGAGCGCCGGCAGCAATTTGTGCGTTAAGATACAAAATAACTGAATCGGCTAACTTATCGAGTAGCAAATGCAGGGCTTGTGGATCGCTAAAGGCCATTTTTTTGATTTTGGTGAAAGCCTTACTTGAGCCACCTTCGATCATATAAGTAGCTAATGTCCAAGGACTGCCAGAAAAGCCGATTAAAGGCACTGTACCATTTAAATTTTTGCGTATGGTGCGCACGGCATTCATTACGTAACCAAGTTCTACTTCAGGATCCAAAACTGGTAATTTTTGAATATCAGCCATACAAGACAACGGACGTTCAAACTTTGGGCCTTCTCCAGTCTCAAAATATAAACCTAATCCCATAGCATCAGGGATAGTCAAAATATCAGAAAACAAGATGGCAGCATCTAGATCGAATCTACGTAGCGGTTGAAGCGCTACCTCGCAGGCTAATTCAGCATTTTTGCACAGCGACATAAAGTCGCCCGCTTCTGCTCTTATGGCTTTGTATTCAGGTAAATATCGACCTGCTTGGCGCATCATCCATACTGGCGTAGTGTAGTGTCGACTGGTTGGCGTAACAATGCTCGTAAATATCGATCGTTTTGCAATGGCTGCATTGATTTCCTCAAATTAGAATTAACGTGCCCAAAATTAGGCTGAAGGGCTTCAAAAGGGTGTATTGTAGCGATTTTATCCGCTGAAAAAAGGGGAAATCGGACTATATTTAGCAAAAACTTGCATACCAAGAGTTTTCTCTGCTATAACACTGATGCGAAAGCAACCAAAAAATAAGAAACTCGTTGACGAGACCAAGACGCTAAAATATTCAAACCCCACTTATGTGGGGTTTTTTATGTTTGCCCAGCGAAGCTGGCAAACCCGTCCACTTGAAAGAAAGTGGAGTCACCCTGACTAAGGGGAAGACAATCCGAATGGCAAGGGCGTTATTGGCTCACGGTAAGGTCTCCTTGATTGGCTGAGAGTGAAACCAAGGCTGAGGATGGAACTGGGCACGGGGAGTCATTATTCCTCTTTACTAGAGGCAAAATAAAGGTAGTTAAGTACATTGCACTTATAGGGATACATCCCTCGCTAGAAGGCTTACCGCGATAATGAAACAAACCTAACCGACACAAAGGAAACTAAACCTAAGTGATGTGAGACAATAATATGAGAGTTCATTTTAGCCTTTATGGGCGTATGTTATCACTACAAACGCTTTATATTTAATCTAAGAATGGGTTGGAATAGCAATATTTTGCTGCTGTTTTATTTCTTCGAGGGTATGCTGAATAAGTTGCCCTGCAATAGATAGCTTGGGTGGAATATTGGGTAATTTGTCTGGGTCAAACCAATATGCTTCGAGTATTTCTTTGCCATCCACTTTGATTTCACCCGAACCGAAGTCTGCCAAGAAACCAACCATTAATGAGTGAGGAAAAGGCCAAGGTTGGCTCGAGAAGTAACGCAAGTTTTTAACTCGTATGCCTACCTCTTCAAACACTTCCCTATGTACAGCTTGCTCAAGCGTTTCACCACTTTCTACAAAACCAGCCAAAGTCGAAAACATTTGACGAGATCGTTGTGGCTTCCCTTGGGCAAGTAAGATTTTGTCTTGGTGACGTATAGATACAATGATACAGGGCGAAATCCTCGGGTAACAGCGGTGCTGACAGCGTGAACACTGCATAGCCATTTCCCAATCTATTTGTTGCATAACACTGCCACATTGCCCACAGAACCTGTGAGTACGCATAAATAGTGCAATTTGCCACGCCCGTGAGGCGATACCAAAAAAGTTTGTTTGGTTCTGCATCAATAAGGCGCGCATACTGATAAGCGCAAGTTGTTCGTGTTCAATATGTTCGTTGCCCATATCGATTAAAAAGCAAGGTAAGTCGCCATAACTGCCTATTTTAACGATTTGATCTTGGTAGGCATGGGCAAAACTGAGCGTTGCCCATGTGTCTACCATTAATCCTGAATTTTCAGTAGGTTGGAGAATTTTCTCACCACTAAAAATGAACCAAATAGCTTTTGTTTCAGCAGTCACCGATATATTTTGTTCGATCATACAGTTACCAGAAATAAAATATTCTTACCTAAGCTAACACAGTAAAACGCTGCATCGAAATATACTTTTATAAGAGTATTGCAGCATTAATATCGACTAAAATAGTAGCGCACAACTAACAATAAATGGTTAAAATATGCAACGTACTAAAAATTAGTGTTAATATATAACGGTTTGTTTTAAAGGGAATAAATGTGACTAATACTGGCCAACATTCTATTGCAGCTCAAGTATATAAAGCTAGGCAATTTTGTGAAGACAAAGGCGCTAGGTTTACCCTGCTGAGAGAGAAGGTTTATGCGTTACTGCTTGAACAACAAGGGGCTGTAGGCGCCTATGAATTGTTGGATACCCTTAAGTTAACTGAGTCGAACGCAAAACCTGCCACAGTCTATAGAACTTTAGATTTTCTCTTAGAGTTCGGTCTAATACATAAAATAGAATCCACCAATGCCTTTGTTGCCTGTCACCATT
>QIJM01000484.1 GCA_003232445.1 Paraglaciecola arctica | reverse complement strand
ACAATATATCAGTAAACCGCTCCTAAAAATCTACAAGAACATCATGCCTGAAATGTCGAGCACTGAGAAAGATGCGATCGATGCGGGCACTGTATGGTGGGATGGTGAAATCTTTAGTGGTAACCCAAATTGGCAAACCCTACATAACATTCCTCAAGCTCGTCTAACGGCTGAAGAACAAGCATTTTTGGACGGTCCAGTAGAAGAAGTGTGTAAAATGTGTGATGACTGGGAAGTTACCCACAAAAATGCCGACCTATCAACAGAAGTGTGGCAATACCTAAAAGACAATAAATTTTTCGCTATGATCATCAAAAAAGAATATGGGGGCTTAGATTTCTCTGCTTATTGCCAATCCCGAGTGCTCCAAAAGCTATCTAGTGTAAGTGCAGTTTTATCCACCACAGTAGGCGTACCTAATTCATTAGGGCCTGGTGAGTTACTGCAACACTACGGAACTGAAGAACAACAAAATCATTATTTACCCAGATTAGCGGTCGGTGATGAAATTCCTTGTTTTGCACTAACCGGCCCAGAAGCCGGATCAGATGCAGGCTCATTGCCTGACAGCGGCATAGTGTGCAAAGGACAATGGAACGGCGAAGAAATACTCGGTATGCGCCTTACCTTTGATAAGCGTTATATTACCCTAGCCCCTGTTGCGACTGTTGTTGGTTTAGCTTTCAAAATGTATGATCCATAGGTATCACTTGTGCATTATTACCTAGAGACACAGTAGGTATGGAGATTGGTAACCGCCACTTTCCACTAAACGTTCCCTTCCAAAATGGACCCATTAAAGGACAGGATATCTTTGTACCTTTGGATTACATCATTGGCGGCACCAAAATGATTGGCCAAGGCTGGCGCATGTTAGTTGAGTGTTTGTCTGTAGGCCGGGTTATTACTCTGCCATCAACTTCTACAGGTGGCGCTAAGAGTATCGCCTTAGCCACTGGCGCATACGCCCGTATTCGTCGCCAATTTAAACCGATAAGTAAAATGGAAGGTATTGAAGAAATGTTGGGACGTATAGGTGGCAACGCTTACCTTATGGACGCTGTGACTTCCTTTTCAACCAAAGGTGTAGATTTAGGTGAAAAGCCTTCCGTTATATCCGCTATTTGTAAATATCACCTGACTGAAAAAATGCGTCAAGTAGTCAACGATGCAATGGATGTACATGGCGGTAAAGGTATTATGCTTGGGGCTACTAACTATTTAGGTCGTGCTTATCAGGGTGCCCCTATTGCGATTACAGTTGAAGGGGCCAACATTCTAACGCGTAATATGATGATCTACGGACAAGGTGCAATGCGCTGCCATCCTTATGTATTGACAGAGTTACTGGCCGCCAACAACCCTGATGCAGACGAAAGTTTAGAACAATTCGACCAAGCGGTATTTGGGCATATTGGTTTTGCTATCAGTAACTTGTTCCGCAGCTTATGGTTCTCATTGTCAGGCGCACGTTTTACTCAGGCTCCTTTTAGGGATGAAACGGCGGGCTATTATCGTTCAATGCAACGCTATAGTTCTAATATGGCTTTCCTATCCGATGTTGCCATGGCGGTATTAGGCGGTGAATTAAAACGTCGTGAACGCATTTCGGCTCGTTTAGGTGACGTATTAAGCTATCTCTATCTTACCTCATGTGTATTGAAACGTTTTGATGATGAAGGACGCAAAGCTGACGATTTACCTCTGATGCACTGGGCTATGCAAGATAGTTTACATAAGCTAGAAGTCGCTTTAGAGGAGTTACTCGACAACTTCCCTTCTAAAATAATGGGTAAAGCGCTCAAATTAGTCATCATGCCATTTGGCAAAAAATATAAGCGCCCTTCTGATCAATTAGAGCATGAAATTGCCATACTTTTACAAACTCCAAGTGAAGCTCGCAGCCGTTTAGGTGCAGGACAATACTTATCCCGAGAACAAGGCAGTTTGATGGGAGATCTAGAACAAACCCTTGAAAACGTTATCGCCGCCGAGCCTATCTATAACAAGGTATGCAAAGCAGCTAAACAATATTTACCTTTTACCGAATTAGATAAGGTAGCAGATAAAGGGCTTGAATTAGGAGTGATTACTGAAGAACAGGCTACACTGCTCAGAGAAACAGAGAAAGGTCGATTACGAGCTATCAATGTTGATGACTTCAAGCATAGTGAACTAGTACAAACAGTTGAAAAAGCAAAACCCAAAAGAAAACCACGAGCCACGAAAGCGGTTTAATATATATACCCAAATCACCTCAAAATAAGCGTTTCAGAACGACTGGGACGCTTCAATTCAAGGCACGTCTATGACTGAACGAAGAAGTGGAGTGCCCAAGCCGTTCCCTTTGGGCGGATTTCAAAGCGATTTATGCTTCGTTAGCCATTTTTGACTTAGACTACTAGGTCTGTAAATAGCCGCCTTGCCTAAATCGCTTTAAACTCCCGCTGAATTCGTCATTTTGAGGGGACTTAGGTATACCGCCCTGATTTCAGGACTTTTTATTAATAGCCAATAAAGTTTGCTTAATCGAGTCAGAAGCAAAGGCAGCATGTACCCCATTTAACTGTATTTTCATCAGTTGCTTAGTTGTTAGTCCAACCTCTTCTCTGGCTAATTGATACTCATCAGCAATTTCAATTCCTGATACGCCAGGATCATCAGTATTCAAGGTAACCATAATGCCTTTTTCTAAAAACATTTTAATCGGATGCTCAGCGATATTGGTACAAGCGCCAGTCTGAAAATTGGATGTCAAACAACACTCGATAGCGATCCCATTTTCAGCCATAAAGTCCATCAACTTGTCCTCTTGTACTGCAGCAACCCCGTGACCAATACGTGTTGCCCCTAATAATTGAATGGCTTGGTGGATACTGTCAGGGCCGTCTGCCTCACCGGCGTGGACAGTAATGTTCCAACCCGCATCTCTGGCAAGTGTAAAATGCTCAACAAAACGTTTTGCTGGGAAGCCTTTTTCATCAC
>QIJM01000628.1 GCA_003232445.1 Paraglaciecola arctica | reverse complement strand
AAAGTGTTAAATTAAATTTTCGTGGGTGCCTAGTGGAAGATTTTTTTATTCGCGCATTGATTGGCAGTGTTGCTATTGCTGCCGTATCCGGCCCTTTTGGTGCTGTGCTGGTCTGGCGGAAAATGAGTTACTTTGGTTCGGCTATTGCACATTCTGCTCTGCTTGGTGTGGCTATAGCATTGCTAATGGAAATCAATCTGACGTTAGCGCTGCTGGTTTTTTGCATGTTAACCGCTCTTTTACTCTTACTATTAGAACGTCAAACGAATCTGGCAAACGATACTTTGCTGGGTATATTAGCGCACAGTGGGCTTGCCATTGGTTTGGTCGCGGTTGCGTTTATCGATGATGTAAGAATTGATTTGATGGCGTATTTAGTCGGAGATGTTTTGGCACTTACCAACAAACCTATTTGGTGTGTGTGTTAGCCATGATCTCTTTACTGGTGTTGACACTGATTTGGCGTTCCTTGATCGCACTTACGGTGAGTGAAGAATTGGCTGCGGTCGAAGGCGTGGCGGTTACTCGTGTAAAAGTGACTTATGTTTTATTGTTGGCGGGTTTGATTGCAATAGGAATTAATGTAGTCGGGGTGTTGTTGGTTATTTCTCTGCTAATTATTCCTGCGGCGGTGGCTCGACTTTATTCGTCGACTCCAGAACAAATGGCAATTCGAGCCGCCTTGTGCGGGATCATGTCAGCCGTTGCGGGATTGTATGGGTCGCTTTTTTGGGATATTCCCGCTGGCCCAGCCATTGTTGTTGCCGCCGCCGGTTTGTTTGTAATAGTGAGCATGTTTTCAGTATTCAGAAGTAATAGCTAATGAGTACCGTTAATTAAGCGACATACGCGGCACCTATTGCCCTGCCTTCCCCATGCGACCGCCGTTAAACGTTCGTCGGTACCACATAATCATAATTTGCTTTTTATTAAGATTTAAAACCACGTTCTTAGGACGTGGAGGTGGGTTATAGGCTATGCATTAAAAAATGCGGTCATCCCCGAAGTCTTCAATCGGGGATCCATTGGCGTTGTGTCCTTTAAAGTCGCTGGATTCCCGATTGAAGACTTCGGGAATGACGAATTTTTTTAAGCTTTTATGCACCCTTATAGGGGGAAGTCAAAACCACGTTCTTAGAACGTGGATTCTTTACTTCCATGGCTGTGTTATTGTCCTTGCAAGGGTAGCTGAGTAGTTACTATTTTTTTCTTTTCAAATAATTTTGGCAGGGATTGCCAACAAAGAAATAAAAACACAGGGAGTGTTTTAATGCCAAAGGGTGAAAATAACTCAACATCTGGTTTCACCATAAACAAGCCCATAGCCATCCCGCTTTATGGTTTTGAGTTTAGACATACTAGTGGCCCAGGTGAAGGTTCAGAGCAAGATCACCTTTTTGTTGGGCGAAAGAAAATTATTGATAAGCTGGTCGATTTACTCAAGAACAGCAAGAGGAAAAGAGGAAGCTATTTAATTGCGGGATACCGTGGCGTCGGCAAAACCAGTGTTGTTAAAAAAGCAATAAAAAAGTCTGTTAATACAAGTTTGTCGTGGGGCCTATCTCGGTCTCCTTTAGTCGTTGATATCAATTTAGGTGATAATAGTTCACCCAATCCTTTGAATATTTACTTCTCCATGGCCAATATTTTACGTGATGAGATTAAAAATGGAGGGGTTAAGAAAGCAAGAAAAGTTTGGCTGAGAGAATTTTTCCAGCCTGCAGCGTTAATTCAAAGCGTATTATTATTAACGTTTGTATTTATTTTTATAATAAGCCTATTACAACAAATATCCGTTTTTAAAAGTTTGGTTTCTAAAGACCTATTTTTATTTTTACTATTGCCAGGAGTGTATTGGTGTATATCTTTGTGGCGTTTTCCCGCATTTAAAGCCCTGAAAGATATAGATGACTTGATAGAGGCGATGAGCTATGAAGTGAGTGAGGGTAAGAATATTGGTTTGATCTATAAAAAATTTAACTTCGGTGGTTTTTCAAAAAACAAAAAGAGACAGCCTATACATTCCAGAGAAGCTGAGGAGCGGCTATCCAGAATTTTAGAACGTTTAGCCAAAGACTACCAGGTAATATTTATATTGGATGAAATAGACAAACTGTCTGATTATGAAGAGCATGCTGCAACCGGGTATAGCGAAACAGAAAAAAGAAAAATAATTAAAATTGACAGCATGCTGGGTTCTTTGAAAAATTATTTTACTACGGCCAAAGCAACATTTATTTTTATATCAGGGCGCGAAATTTTAGACCGATACTACTCTGAAAAAGGAAGTCCTAATTCTTTATACGAAAGTTTATTAAATATTAAAACCACGTCCTGAGGACGTGGAGCAGGTTCGAGGCTGTGGCCTCTAGAACCGCAGAGTCTGCTCATGCTACTAATC
>QIJM01000191.1 GCA_003232445.1 Paraglaciecola arctica | reverse complement strand
ACTCACTATCAGACGCGAATCTACGTATCCGTTATCCTCGAGGTAAGTACGTAGCTGCTGTTGAGCATTATCCCCCTGTGACAGGATACTTGTCGTCTCTTTATTTTAAATCAATTAAACTAGAGAGGCACGAAAATGAGCAAAATATTTACAGAAGGTTTTAAAGAACAGGCCGTACAAAAGGCATTCACCCGAGGATCAAAGAATTTAGAACAATTGGCCCAAGAGCTGAATGTTGGATATTCAACGTTACAAAAATGGATAAGAGACTACAAAACAGTGAACCATAAAAGCCCAAACAATAAACGTCCCCAGGATTGGACACGAGAACAGCAATTACAAGCGATCATAGACACCGCTGAATTCAAGGTAGAACACCGCAGTGAGTATTGTCGTGAAAAAGGACTTTATCCGCATCAGATCGATGAATGGCGTTTAAGCTTCCTGGAAATGAATACTAAGGTGACTAAAAGCAGCAAACGCGAACTAAAAACGTTAAAAACAGAAAACGCTGTACTTCAAAAAGAACTGCGTCGAAAAGAAAAAGCGCTCGCTGAAACAGCGGCGTTATTGGTACTGCAAAAAAAGTTCCAGGCGCTGTTGGAGGACGAGGAATGATGATCCCTCTTGAACAGCGCACCAGTATCTTAATGTTATGTGACGAAGCCATCGCCTCTGGTGCACGGCAACACAAAGCATGTGATATTATTGGAATCTCACCCAAAACGATTCAGCGTTGGAAAAAACCGACCGAACTGCACAGTGATGGACGACAAACACGGGAATTCATCCCGTTCAATAAAATCTCCCCCGCTGTACGACAAAAAATTCTTAGCGTGGTGAATACGACAGAATTTTGTACTATGACGCCAAATCAAATTGTACCGATATTAGCGGAAAGAGGCGTGTATATCGCATCTGAGCGTACTTTTTACCGCGTTTTAAATGAAGAAAAGCAATTACAACATCGTCAAAAATCGAACCCGGGAACCCAACGTTACAAACCCGAAGCACACTGTGCCACCGAGCCGGGACAGTGTTTGAGTTGGGATATTACGTATTTAAAAACAACGGTCTTAGGGCAATTTTTCTATCTGTATTTGTTTCTGGATATATTCAGTCGCAAAATTGTCGGGTGGCAAATTCATGAACGTGAGAGCAGTCAACTCGCTGCCGAGCTAGTTCAGGCTATTGCATTGCAGGAAGGTTATGATAAACATCAAGTCGTGATACATTCTGATAATGGCAGTGCGATGAAAGGCGCCACATTACTGGCAACATTTCAAAACTTAGGCATTATGCCCTCGTTCAGTCGACCTTCGGTGAGCAATGATAATCCGTTTTCGGAATCGTTATTTAAAACAGTAAAATATTGTCCTTATTTTCCAGCCAATCCTTTTCAGGATGTGCAGGAAGCCCGGCAATGGATGATTGAATTTGTTCAATGGTATAACCACCAACATCGCCATAGCGGCATTCAATTTGTCACCCCCGCGCAGCGTCATGCTGGTTTAGATAAAATGATATTAGCGAAACGGCATGAGACATATCAAAAAGCAAAACAACAAAATCCTGAGCGATGGAGTGGCAATACTCGAAATTGGAATTGGCAAAATCAGGTAATGCTTAATCCAGATAAGAGCACTAAAATAACTAATGTGGAATCAATAGTCTTGGCAGCATAATTTTTTAACTGAGGCGACAAGTATGTTGACATTCACCGCTCGCTGTGTCAGGCTAGTTGTCGCCTCTAAATTTTCATTAGAGGTGGAGAAATGCGATCAAGATTTACACAATCATTTAAAATACAATCCGTAGAGAAGGCGCTGAGTCGTTCTGAAAACACAAGTTTACTAGAGGTTGCAAAAATGTTGGGTGTAGGCCATTCAACATTAAGCAAATGGATAGTAAAATCTAGAAATAATGAATTTGATGAAGTTACAAACCAAAGAATAAGACCGGATATGAGCAAAGATAAAAGACCCCAGGACTGGAGTTTG
>QIJM01000495.1 GCA_003232445.1 Paraglaciecola arctica | reverse complement strand
CGTCATCTTGAATTTGTTTGCTGGTAAAGCCCATAAAGTTAACGTGTACTTTTTTGAACTCCACATCGTCTGGGAGTTTGCTTTTAATGTTTTTGACTATAGGCTCAAAATTAAAGCAAGCGGGGCACCAAAATGAAAAGAATTCTATTACTTCTTTTTTTTCAGTCGCTTGGTCAGCGATAACCTTATAATGTGTGCCTTCGCTCCATTTTTCTTGGGCACAAGCCTGCAGCGGCAGTAATAAAGCTAAACTGAGTATCAACAATATTTTTTTCATAACGTCTCACAACTTATTTCAGATTTGAGCGCAGATTAGCATAGTATCAATAAAATCCGATAAGACTTTGTAAGTGGATTCAGAATTCCGGGTTCACTTTTTGTTACAATGCTCATATTTAGTCTTTGTTTAAAGCCTTAATGGCGGCTCTTGTAATGCAGAAAACTGTTCTTTTAGTCCCAGTATTTGTTGCTCCCAATATTTGCCATCGGCAAACCAAGGAAAGGCTTGTGGAAACGCGGGATCTTGCCAGCGCCTTGCTAACCAAGCCATGTAGTGAACCATACGCATGGTGCGTAAAGGTTCTATTAATGCGAGCTGAGTAGTATCAAAGTCACAAAATTCTTCATAAGCTTCAACTAGGGTATCCATTTGAATAAGCTGCTGTTGTCTGTCTCCAGACAGCATCATCCACAAATCTTGGATCGCAGGCCCGCTTCTACAATCATCTAAATCAACAAAGGTCGGACCATCGCGCCACAATATGTTACCTGGGTGGCAATCTCCATGCAGCCTAATGTTATTTGTGCTGGCGTAAAGCGGTAACGCTAAATCAACAACCTGCTGTAAAATAGTGAAAAATGCTTGTTGCAAGCCTGAGGGGATCAGCGAACTACTTTGTAGTTCTTGTAAGGGTGTCACCAAGTATTCATCAACACTTATGCTTGGCCGATGGACAAAATCCGCACTTTTAGCAACACCATGAATACGACCAATAAAGCGCCCCATCCATTCGATGTGATCTAAATTGTCTACTTCAAATTGCCGACCACCCACTGACGGGAAAAGTGCGAAGCAGAAGTCGTTATAAATATGTAGACTCTGCTTGTTGCAAACTAACGGTGCGACTACTGGAATTTCGTGAGAAGCCAACTCGATAGAAAAATCATGCTCTTCTTGAATTTGTGTTTGGCTCCAACGCTGTGGTCGATAAAATTTGGCTACATAACGTTTTTTGTCTTCAGCGATAAACTGATAGACTCTGTTTTCATAGCTGTTGAGCGCTAATAGTCCAGACTCAACAAGAATGCCCTGTGATTCTATGGCGTCGAGTATCAGGTCAGGGGTGAGTCCCGAAAAATCAAACGTATTCACAAGTCAGGATACAAAAACTTACTTATTTCTTGCACCTTCACTTGGTTGTTTTCATCATCAATTGATTCAACTCTAAAGCTAAATTCGGTGGATTCTTGGGTTAATTCATTTGGATTAATGGCAATACTCAGAGGTAAATTAAACACTTCTCCCCCTGCAACGGTTGCTTCGTCTTGACCAATATAAGTGTGCCCCTCAAGGTTATCAACGTATATACGGTAGCGTTGTGTGAGCTGAGATTTATTTAGAATTTTCATAGTAAACACGTTCTCAATCAGTCCATTACCGGTTTCTCGATACATGGGAACCCTGTCTTTTATAATGTCTATTTCCAAAGGTTTCCTAGATGTCATTTCAAATACCAGCAGTCCCGACATTAACACTAAAACAATCGTGTAAGCGATGAGTTTAGGTCGAAATATTTTTGTTGTACCACCTGCCAATTCCGTTTCTGAAGTAAAACTAATCAAACCTTTGGGGTAGTTCATCTTTTCCATCACACCATTGCAAGCATCTACACAGGCTCCACAATTTATGCATTCGTATTGCAAACCGTTACGAATATCAATACCTGTTGGACAAACTTGTACACATAGATTGCAATCAATACAGTCTCCTAGGCCCTTGGTTTG
>QIJM01000490.1 GCA_003232445.1 Paraglaciecola arctica | reverse complement strand
ATTGAGTTGATTTAGGTTAACTTTGCGCGAAAGGGATATTTCTCAATCCTCTAAACCCCACTAAATCAAAGGACTTTAAGTTTACCGAGAATGGATAGCAAGTTGTCCGACTCGAAGCCGTTTAACCCGTTCCCACTGATAATCATCAGGATCATCTTCTACATCCTGCTTGAGTTTATCCATATCCAGTTTAGTTGTCGGTTTTTGCCGAGTGGTACAAGGGATTATGTTGTCATGCCAGCGAAATAAGCGTCTTAAGCTGATGGCGAAGTGCTCACTCGTTTTTTCAAATGTCAGAACGCCATTCTCTCAAAGTTTGGAGTCTCCGGCAAAGTCGGGGTGATTCAATTGACGCTGACCGGTTAGCTGCTTTACTTCTATTCGAAATTGCTCATTTCCCAGAACCAGACCAGTATTCAACTCATCACGTATTCCTATCATGGTGGCTGGAGATTTGGCGACGGAAACTTTGGTATCTGGTTAATTTTTAAATTTGATCAGCAAATGAAAAAGGGCTTCAAAGCCCTTTATTTAAACAGGTTGAACTAATACTGCTTTTAAACATCTACAATTCGTCATGACCCTAAAAAAACCGCTAATATATGTTCATAGAGCATTTTCTACAGCACTTATGCTGTTGTTTTTTATTGGGCAAACTTTGGCGCTTAATAATTTATATGCGCAAGATGGTCAACCGCCTGCTGATGTGTTTGTGCTAAGCGACGTTGATCACGGTACGATGGATCATGACATGCATTCGGATCACGGCATGACAGATTATGTGTACTCGGATCAGGGTGAAAGCTGTGGTGAGTGCTGTCAGTGCTGTCAGGGAGTTAGCTCGGAGATGCCCGTTATCCTGATCAAGCAGTCAAAAGTTGAAAGATTCTCTTCTTCATCCCGTTTAAAATCTGCTCACAACTTTATTCTCAATAACTTTCCCAACAGTTTATATCGCCCTCCAATGACCTGCTAATACAGGATAGCTACGTCTTGAAAAGGCGTTAGCTGACAAATCAGTATTAAACAGGGGCTAAACCCCTAGATTATTAAATCTGCTGAAGCAAATGTTTCAGCACCGACCTTATTAGATTTTTTATACAGGTCAACAAACTATAAGAGTTATATTATGATATTAATTAGAAACAAAACAAAACGATTAATCATTCTGGTAGCATTAATTATGGCTGTATTTTCAGCATCAGCTCAACAGATGAATGAAACAGAAAAATCTTCTTTAGAAGTGCTTTTACAGGTTTACAAAAGCCCTACCTGTGGTTGTTGTGAAAAGTGGATGTCTCACTTGGATGACAATGGGTTTAAAACCATTGGTCACGACACGCACGATATGAGTATTCTAAAAGATGAAAAAGGTGTCCCAGCAGACTATCGCTCATGTCACACTGGAGTAAGCGATGATGGCTACATATTTGAAGGTCATGTACCTGCCAAGTTCATTGCTAAGTTTCTTAAAGAAAAACCAGCAGGTGCGATTGGTCTGACTGTTCCTGATATGCCTATTGGCAGCCCTGGTATGGAATACGAGGACGAGTTTGATGCCTATGAAATTTTGCAGATCATGCAAGATGGATCGGTTTCACTTTACGCAGCGGTCAACACCTTTGATGAACAGTTTTAATAGATCCGCTTAAAGGAAAAAACAGCTGCCATTACAATATTTGTGATGGCAGCTGCTAAGCTGATCCAACACAACAAAAATTGAGCCTGTTGATAAATTCAGGAACCCTTATCATTGCTAATGGAGTGGCTCATTTTTCCCATAATGGCGTATAAGTAGAACAAACACTAGATCAGGCCTTGCCCAGCTCTAAAACTCCCCAACTCTCATCAAGTTTTCCATAATACCAATCCATGTTTACTGTGCTCTCGCCTAGTGATCGTATATTTAATGATCTTAATATCATTCTCTGCCATATTAGGGAAGTAAACTTAGCAAAGGGTTAGACGCAATATTGTCAATATTAAGCTTAAAATATACATTCAAATTTAGCACCTCAATTGAACAAATTGGTCAAACAGTTTGGGATGGTTTAGCTAATGGCAGTAACCCATTTTGCCAATACCCTTTTTTGCACGCCTTAGAAACCTCTGGGTCGGTTGGCGGAAAATCTGGGTGGCAGCCTTTTCATCTAATAATCTATCAAAATTCCGAGCCCGTTGGCATCCTCCCCTTATACAAAAAAACACATAGTTACGGAGAATATGTATTTGATTTTGCTTGGGCAAACACTTATCGACAATACGGAGTTAACTATTATCCTAAATTAGTGGCCGCCATCCCTTTTACCCCAGTGACTGGCGCAAGGTTAATGCTCAGCGTTAAGGTAGATAAACAGCAATTATTACCCATTCTATGTCAGGAAATCACTCATCAATTAGCATTGTCCGGTATGTCTTCCATGCATTGGCTATTTGTTGAACAAGACATCAGTAATCTACTGCATGAACATGGCCAAATACAGCGCCAAGCTGTGCAATTTCAGTGGTTCAATCGTCAATATTCATCTTTTGAAGATTATTTGATGCACTTTAATTCGCGTAAAAGAAAAAGTGTGAAAAAAGAGCGTCTTAAAGTCACAGCAGAAGGAATAAAAGTGGTTCGTTTGCATGGAGACAATTTCACCGAAGAAAATATGCGCTTTTTTTATCATTGTTACAAACAAACCTATTTAAAGCGCAGTGGTCATGATGGTTATTTAACCAAAGCATTTTTCCAGCAAATTTTTAGGGATTTACATCACAATTTAATGTTGGTGATCGCATTAAAAGGTGAACAACCTATTGCCAGCGCACTGTTTGTATTTGATCAAAATCAATTATGTGGCCGCTACTGGGGTGCTTTGGAGGAAATACATAACTTACATTTCGAGTGCTGTTATTACCAAGGTATCGAGTTTTGCATTGAACAAAACATCGCTCATTTTAACCCCGGCACTCAAGGAGAACATAAGATATTAAGGGGCTTTGAACCTATTTACTGTTACTCCAACCATTCACTTAAAGAATTGGCGTTTCACGAGGCAGTTGAGCGATTTATTCAACAAGAAAACATCCAAATCGAACAATACAAAAATAATGCTGAAAGGCTTTTACCTTTTAGAAAAACTGAAGGTTAGCCAAGCTTAGTGCGGCCTGAAATCATTTATTCTTTTTGCCAGATCAGCATAAAATTATTCGCTGGCATTGGGACTGTCTCAATGAGAGCCAGAGGTTTAGCCCAAAGGGTTAATTCATCAATATCACGAATACCACCACATCCTTGTTCGCTTAGATGTTGGTCAAAAGCTCTATTAGACTCGCTGGTATACTGCCCTTGAAAATTATAGGGTCCGTATTGGCAAAACACCCCACCATCAAGCAAGTTATCGGCCACTAGTTGCATCATAAGTTGTGCTTCTGATGGTTGCATTATGTGCGTGGTATTAGCTGTATACACCGCATCAACATTGGCTAATGGCCAAGCGCTATTGCCAATAACGCTAATAGCGCCGATAGTAAATGACAGAGGTTGATGCAGGTTATCCACTTCTACATCTTCTAGCCACGCTGCTATGCCAAGATGTTTATCAGACATATCGCTAGTGTGCCACTCTAAGTGCGTGAGCCTTGGAGCAAAATACGCGGCATGTTGACCTGTCCCAGAACCAATTTCTAACAGGTTTTTTTTATCCGACAAAACCCTATTTAAAACATCTAAAATAGATTGCTTGTTATTTTCGCACGCTTGGCTGAAAGGTTTATCAAACATGGTTATCCATTATCTATTGAAGGTTAGGTCCTAGCCACTTTTCAGCTTCTAGTCTATCCCAGCTTTTACGAGCAGCATAATCGAGCAATTGGTCTTCTTGTATTTGTGCCACTGCAAAATAACGACACTCAGGATG
>QIJM01000169.1 GCA_003232445.1 Paraglaciecola arctica | reverse complement strand
AACAAAAACATAACATAATCAATGCAATAACAGGTTGTTTTTTATTTATATGTATCCATAACAGTTCAAAACATTTCTATAAAGGCATCGACAAAGCGTTGTGGGGAGTCAGCGTCCATGGATAAAAATGCACAACGAGATAACCATACCTAATTAACAATCACACATTTTTACAAATGAATTTATGTATCTTGTGTATCGTAAGTTATTATATACACACAGAAAATCTGTGGTTAGGGTCCAAACTAAAATGAAAAACGACTGGTTTAAAACAATATTACCGATAGTCATACTGGCGATTGGTTTTGGCGGCATGACTGCTATTAAGGCTTCTGGCGAAGAAGATGAAGATAACGAGCCAGTAGACACACGCCCCACAGTAAAAATAGAGACCGCCATAGCTGAAGATTACCAAGTTAGAATAACCAGCCATGGTGAGGTTAGACCTGTAGAAAGCACTATGGTCTCGGCTCAAGTATCAGGCGAAGTACTCACATGGCATCCTAACTTCGTGCCGGGTGGTTTAGTTTTGCGTGGCGACACCTTGTTTACTATTGAGCTTGATACTTATGAAGCCGCTTTATTACAAGCCGAAGCTGACCTTAGTTTAGCTAAAGCAAGCCTAATTGAAGAACAAGCCAGAGCAGATGTAGCTGAACGTGAAGCAAAAGGCAGTAAAGTATCTGACTTGTATTTACGTAAACCACAGATGCTAAGTGCCCAAGCGTCAGTAAAATCAGCTCAAGCAAGATTAAAAATAGCCCAACGAGACTTAGATAATTGTGCAATCAAAGCACCATACGACGCTTTAGTCGTTAGCCGCGATTTAGGCGTTGGACAATACGTTAATCAAGGCTCTCAAGTAGGTGAACTTTACAATATCGAATCGGCAGAGGTATCTTTCCCTATTGCTGGCTTTGACAAAAAGTTTCTACCCAGCGACATTACCCAACAAATAGCCAGTATCAGTACCAAGGGTTACAACGCTATTGTGCGTGAGGGTAAGGTTACCCGTGATCTAGGCATTATTGACCAAGCGACCCGTATGAGTCAGTTGGTCGTGAGAATAGAAGATCCTTACAGCTTAAAATCTTCTTTACCGCCGCTTAAATTTGGTCATTATGTAGAAGTGAGTTTCGCCGGAAAGACCCTTAATCAGGTATATCGCTTACCCCAAGAATTAGTCAATAATCGTATTATTTGGTTGTTAGACGAAGAACACCAGATGCAGCCTCAACGAGTTGAAATATTGCGTGAAGAAGGTGCATATTTCTTGATCAGTGAAGGTTTAAAAAACCAAGACAAGTTAGTCACTACCTTGCCTGAATACCCCCAGAAAGGCATGAAAGTTAAAATTGCCGAACCGAAAGAAGATTTAGTCTTTCAGCAATCATTATAAGGGCATCGTCATGTCTACTGAAAATACAGGCAGTCCAGCTACCGAGCCACAAACGCTCGAGCCAAAACAAACCGGCTTAATTGCGTTTTTTGCCAACAATTCTGTTGCTGCTAATTTAATAATGATATTTATCATCATTATGGGCATTTTTAGCTATTTTACTATTCAGCGACAGATGTTCCCGAATATTGAAATCAACTATATCACCGTTAGCACTGTATACCGTGGCGCCTCTCCTCAGGAAATCGAAGAAAGTATCCTGATAAAAATTGAAGAAGCCATCAAAGACATTACTGAAATCAAAAAGGCCACATCCCGAGCATTTCGCGGCAACGGACGCATTACCTTAGAAATAGAAAAAAACAAAGAGTTGACCGAGGTACTCGACAAGGTCAAAGCCAGAGTAGACAGTATTGCCACTTTCCCAGCCGATATGGAACCACCCAATATATCGCAAATTGAGTTTAGACAAGATGTGATCGAAATGTCTCTGGTAGGAGACTTGCCTATCAGCGACCTCAAACCTATCGCTAAACAAATTGAAGATGAGTTATTACAACTTAACAATGTGTCTTTAGTCGAGTTAGATGCCCCCGAAGATGAAATAGCCATTGAAATCAACCCTGATACCCTACGCAAATATAACCTGACTATTGCTGACGTAACTGCAGCCATCAGGCGTTATTCAGCGAATATCTCAGCCGGACAATTACGCACTGATTCAGGCATAGTCGCCATACGTGTGGAAAACCAATTATACAGCGGCGATGAATTTAGGCGTATTCCTGTCAAAATTGGTGACAACGGAGCCAAAGTATTACTCGAAGATGTGGCTGAAATTAGTGATGGTTTTACCGA
>QIJM01000436.1 GCA_003232445.1 Paraglaciecola arctica | reverse complement strand
GTATCAGTGCGGCGATTTCCGGGGACACAATATTGGTGGGTGCTGATCTCAATGAAGAAAAGGGATTCAATGCAGGTGCTGCCTATGTTTTCACCCGCATTGGTGACACTTGGACGCAACAGGCGAAACTCACGGCGGATGATGGCGCAGAGGGTGACATTTTCGGTGTTCGTGTCGCGCTTGAGGATAACACTGCCTTGATTTCTGCGCGTAGAGATGACCATCAAGACATGGGAGTCGATGCAGGTTCAGTCTATGTTTTCACTCGTTCTTCGACGGTGTGGAGCCAGCAAGCCAAACTCATAGCTCCTGACGGTAAAGCAGACGACAGGTTTGGTCGTAGTGTCGCTCTTTCGGGCGATACCGCCTTGATTGGCGCAATGTTTCAGGACAGCAAAGGGGAAAATGCTGGGGCTGCTTATCTTTATTCTCGAACAGGCACGGCTTGGAAATTCAAAACAAAGCTGACTGCTTCTGACGGTGCACCGGGTGATGTATTTGGTTGGGCAGTTGCACTTGTTGGTGATACCGCGGTGGTATCTGCTAATAGAGACGACGACAAAGGAGAGAACGCTGGATCCGCATACATTTTCGACATGACAAAAAAGTGAGTGGTGCAACTAGGCGGTATCTGGAGTATGGATGTGTCCAGCCAGTCTTTGAATTGAATGAGTAACGGTAGGGCTTCAGCCTGACGTATTTGGTACTTTTCTTGGGCTGTTTTGCCTTTGATTTTCGTTTCTATGCGATACAACTTCTGAATATGATTCAGTGCCCAATTCGCTTTACCGGTTTTACCCTTATTGTGCAGAGCCTAGTCGGTATCTAAAAGACGGACTAGGCTAGACGCTTACATTTTTTTGATGTGACGTTACCTAACATTGGCGATACTTTAGACAGTAGGTTCAATGATAACTTTCAGACCTTCAAATTTTCATCTTGAAGTAAATGGGGTATAGTTAATAGTGATAGCGACAAGATATAATTGTAATGTGACTATCGTTAACTGCATATACAAGACGATTTGATTCATCCACACGCCTTGACCAAAAACCAGATAAATTTTCTTTTAAAGGCTCTGGCTTTCCGATCCCCTCAAATGGAGAGCCCTTAGTGTCAGTAATTAATTTATTAATTCTTTTAAGTGTTTTTTTATCTTGCCCTTGCCAATATACATAATCAGCCCATGCATCATCAGTCCATGCTAACAACCTAGTCACTTAATATTTCTCGCTCAATCACTTGAGCTGATTTATATTGTTCAATAGACCGTGTTAAATGAGCTGCGTTAGCAGGTGACTTTAATAAATGAACAGTTTCCATCAGACTGTTGTAATGATCCATAGACATAACAACAGCATCTTCAGAATCTCTACGTGTAATGACTGTATAATCGGCATCATTTACAACATGATCAAGTACAGATTTAAGCCCATTTCTTGCTTCAGTAAAAGATACAATTCTCATAGCACCCTCCTTTATTAGTTGTACAGTTAATAAGACAAGTCTAACTAAAAACAGAGAGTTGTACAAGATTAGGTACAAGTTTAATTGAAGCAGCTGACGCTTTAGCAGTCGGCTGCTTTGGCACTTGATTTAGGATCAATACAATAGCAATTAAATCTCCTGCTGCGAAATCAGCATTTAGGATAGCGGCAATAACCAACCAAGAGGGGATATTGAAATATATATCGAACAAAAACGGAATTACAGAAATTAGCATAAACGGCATCCCGTAGACTGATAGCCACCTATTCCTCGTAAGCCTCCCTTCGTACATAGCGTAGCAAGCCCCCGTTTTTGGCCTAAGCCAATGAACCGTTTTTTTGCACTGTGAAGTTCATTAATTAAACAAACCCGAAAATAGATTCTCTTTCATTTTCTTGATGTTCTTAAGGGTATAACGCCATGCTCAGCGGACAGGCTAAAGCGGTGGTTTTTTAGATTAAAAATGGAACCGTGTACTTAGTATATACCTTATCTCTTTAGCATTGTTTATATCTTGGGCAACGCCACCCTCAATGACC
>QIJM01000419.1 GCA_003232445.1 Paraglaciecola arctica | reverse complement strand
CTCATCGGCTAAGACAAACTGTTTGGATACAAAAGGAATATCGCTGGTTAAGGTGATGGATAACCAAGAGGGTTTAAGGCCAACATCTGCCAGCGCCGTTTGTAATGGTACGTCTGACAAAGTACTGATCCTATAGGTTTCTTGCTCACCTGCATAAACTTGCAGGGTTGTTTCGAGTTTGGTGATTTCATATAGCTGTTCAAGTAAAGAGTCATCCAGTTTAAAGCCAATCAAAGCCAAGGCAATGGGTTTTGGTGCGTTAACTGTTAACATGATAACTTGATATAGATGCTCATCCAGCAGCATCAACGACGACCCTCCTTGTTTATTAATCACATCAATTACCGATGGATAAGGAAAACTTTGGTCTGGCTTTAGTACCGCTGGATAACTGGTTATAGTCTCGCCATCCAAAGAAATCAGTGCCATTAAGTCAGCATTGATGCGCTGCCCATGATTGAATAATACGCTGTCAATTGTGCCCTTGTCAGCTGAAGCCACCGCTTGTTTGAAACCAAAGTCTTTTGTTAATACAAAAGCGGAGTTATAAAGTTGTTCTTCTCGATTTTGTAATAAGACGTTTTGAGCAATAGATAAGTCTCTGCTTAAACGGTTTTGAGCTTGCTCAATGGTCGCTATCCATACATTGATAAATATAGTAACCGCGGTAAAAACAATTAAGCCAACAACGAGTCTAAAAATGCTCTGATTAAGTGATTTTTGTGTCAATTACTATACTCCTCTTATGAACTTCATGGAGTTAAACATATTATATTGTTCATGTGTAATTATAACTGCCGGATAAACTGAACCTGCTTGAGTGAAATGTCAATTTCATCTGTGTTAGTTGAGGTAATCATCATTTGTAACTTGAGGTTTTTATCTAGGGCATTAATAACAGCCTTAGGCTCAGAAAAGATAACGCGAGTGCCTTGAAAAGACTGACTAAAGGGAAACTGACCCGCTAAGGTCTGGTTGATTTTTTTGACTGTTACCGAATGCGTAACCATTTCTGCACTTACTTCACCTGAAAAAGCTAGCAGATGCAAAGCGGCCATCAATCCAATTATACCAATCCATCCTAACAATTATTCACTCAAATATTTACTATAGCTTAGCAACTTTGGTAACTTACCATCACCGTTAAAACCAATTTATTTGGATGGCCAAACCTCACCGACATATGAATGATCAACAGACCCTAGTATTGGTAATAAATACCTTTTGCGACTAACTGAATTTGTTCAACTACTTGCTCAGCAAGTTCTCTTGTTGGACACAACACCAAACATGCGCGATGCACTATCTAGTGGATTGCGAATGCCAAAGTTTAATAATTCCGTCTTGTTCATGCATATTGCGCTGTTTAAATTCAATGAGCCAGCGTTCAGCCATCGCTTCAAACTGTGTCGTCCGTTTAAAATCGACTGCCGCAGACTTCAATTTTTCAACTAATTGTTGAGAGGTTCCTTGCTTTGAAATTGCCAAATAAGTGGTTGCCAGCTGAAACTGAAATACTCTTGTAATGTCAGTGCAGGATCCCTCAATTGTCATACATATCATGTCGATCCCGGCATCTGAGAAAAAGAAATAGCTAGCTTCGCCGGTTAAAAATCTTTGCAGTGCAACTTGCCATGTTGGCGAGGCAACAGCAATATGCCCCGCATCAATGATCACTTGTTCACGAAAGTCGCCGGCAAGCACTGCAATCAGGCTCTGTGGCGGTAATTTTTCGATAGTATTGATACGGGTGTTTTGCTGGTTAGATTTTCGGCCAAATATCGAATAGGCATTCTGCGTAATCGGGGATATCCAATGGAAGTTTTCTTCTCTCGCTTGTGTCCTTGCTAAAGAAAAAATTAACACATCAGACTTCATTTTACTTTCGACTAATATACGCTGCCAGGGTGCCACTAAGATTTGTTGCTGCATACCTGCCTCAGTTAATATGCCTTGGACTAATTCAACAGCGTAACCGGAAAGTTTGCCACGTTCATCGTATTGACTAAATGGCGGTTCAAGGTGAGTTAACACCCAAATTTTATTTGCAAATGATTGACTACTATTCATTTTCCCAAGTGTTATAACGCCTTCTGTAATGCTTACATCAGCTTCCATTAGTTGCAATTTTGGCAACCATTGCTTTACAAGCTGATCGAATGTACTAGTCGTAATAAAACGCTCTGCAGCATTTGCCAGCTTTATCGCATGTTCTCGATTATGGTCAGTTTTTAGCATTGCCATATAGCTGAATTGAATGTCATAAGTGTAGGTTTTCTTCAAAGATGCACAGTCAAAACCGGCCGATTTACAGATGATCAGAACGCCTAGTTCAGAGAAAAATACCGAGGAGACTCTGCCTTTTAACACTGCACCGATGGCCTGTTCCCAACTGTTGAATTCGACGACGCCTTTTACCCCATGGTTGCGTAAAATATCAGCACGAAAATCGCCGCGTAAAACGCCAACCGATTTTAATTTGTCGAATCCATCCAATTTGGCATTTTTTTGATAGTTGAAACTTAGAGAGTCATCGACAATAGAAAAAACACCAATAACATTTGCTGTCATCGGTGCAATCCAAAAGAAATTATCTTCTCGTTCTGGCGTGCGCGC
>QIJM01000185.1 GCA_003232445.1 Paraglaciecola arctica | reverse complement strand
GGCATTTGGCTTATCTCCAGGATCGCGTTCTAATTCAAGAAGGAAAGCCTCAAATATTTGGTACACAGCATGTTGCTAATAATGGTCGAATAGAGCCGTTGCCTGTCGAAGATATGAAAATCGCAAACTCAAAAAGATCAGAGTTAGGGCTATGGTCTCTTGAGGAGCATACCGCTCATCTTCAAAAGGATTATGATTTAATTCAAAGTAATAAATAAAGGGCTAGTGGCACGTCCAGCAGCTAACAAGGTAAATCCAGCGGATTACCAAAAGCGTCACTTATTTTGCTATCGCAAAAACGTGCCTCTTTTGGCAACCGCTGATTTACGACGTTAGTGAGCAGCGTATATAGATACCGAAGGAGTGGATTATGGCAGATGAAAATAGTGATAAAAACCCTAAACAAAACCTACTTGGTGATGCGACAAAAACAGCAATAGAAAAAGTTATTGTTTGGATAATGTATACAGCTATTGTTGGCTCAGCAGTATATTTTTATACAAGCCTTCACTCGCTAGAAAAAAACATAGCTCAACATCATGGGCAAGACTGGGCCGAAATTAGCAAAATTGTAGAAATTAGCCAAATACAAAATGATGTTAAAGACGTAAAAACTGTTCTAGCAAACAATAAATCCGACAGCGAAAGAAAAATTGAAGAAATTAATAATAGGCTAGATCGTATTTTTATGTGGATTCAACATAATGACCGAATAATGTCAGATGCAAATCGTAATATATATTCAGCAAATGCTCTATACGACGACTTTGGAGGGAAAGAGTCACTTTGTAAGGTCAATATTGCTCATCTAAACGGCCTTAACTTCAAAATTGGTGATATCGTCTCGATAACTAATGAAGACTCCCGTCTAAAAGAAACTATCAATTGCACTGTAGATTCAACAATTAATGATCGTTCAGAATCATCTGTTTTGTACTCTCTCAACGCATATGCTGCAAAAAAATTGTCTTTTTCAAAAGAAATAGGAAGGATTTCAATATCTACCAATTTGCTTGATATTCCAGAAGAGCGTCGTTGGAAAATAATTGATGAGTTTGAGTGAACTCACTAACAAGGCATTTAAACGGAACTAAAACAGTTGGTTAGGTTTCGTTCCTCAACATTATAACCAACAATTTTAGTCCGCTTAATGCGGCGTTAGGCTTAAAAACAAATGGATACCATAGAATCTACACATCAATTTTTAGCTCATGCTTCTCGTAGCTTTTTCACTGAAGCCAGAGGCAGGTGGGTATTCCGTGGGCATGCTGACGCAACGTGGCAACTTATTCCTTCAGTTGGTCGAGAGAACCATACCTCAAAAAGCAGGGAAAAATACGAACAAAGTCTATTCAATATATTTTGTAGAGAAGCCCAAGGCTATCATAATGACTTCCCAGCTGATATTTGGGAACGTTTGTCATTGGCACAGCATCATGGATTACCTACGAGGCTTCTCGACTGGACACATAATCCATTAGTAGCACTATTCTTTGCCGTAATATCAAATCAAGAAAATGATGCAGAGCTAGTAGCGTTACATGCTCCTACAAAAATATCGGTAAATGTCATGCAAAAATCCCCATTTACTGTAGCTGAACCAGTAAAATTCTATCCAAATATAGTCACATCAAGAATAAGAGCACAAGAAGGTCTATTCGTCATAACACCAGACCCAGAAAAAAACTTATCGGATGTTCTACGTACTGATTGGGAGATAAAAAAATTTATGATACCCGCCAACTTCAAAGAACAAATCAGATATGAGCTTTTTCGTATGGGTGTTCATGCATCAGCTCTATTTCCAGACATTGATGGTTTGGCAGTACGCTTAAAGTGGCAGCATAGTGTGACACCAAGTTGCAAAATCAATGGGGTCAGACTCGATTGATTCGTGTTAATCATGCTTACACCCTGACCTCCTGTCGCCACATCTTCTTCCTGTCCGGGTTAGGCGATTCAGTTTTGACTCAATTTGACTTTCAAAATAGTCACTGCCAAACACCTAGAACTCATTGGTTGTCACTCGCATTTCATCACA
>QIJM01000487.1 GCA_003232445.1 Paraglaciecola arctica | reverse complement strand
GCAAGGTGAGTGATGTCGAAATACGCATGGCTAGCGCCTTGATGGATCAGATGAACCTTGAAGGCGATATGCGTAAAGAGGCACAGCAAGCTTTTAGGGATGGCAAGGCTGAAGATTTCGCTCTGAAACAAACGGTTCAGGAATTTAAAGAGTCCTGCCATGGTCGCCGTGATATTTTGCAGGTATATTTAGAAATCTTAATTCAAGCGGCTTACGTTGACGGAAAACTAGATAAAGCCGAACAAGCTATTTTAGAGACGGTGTCTCAATATTTAGGCTTTAGCCAGCACGATTTACTCTACTTGTTGTCAGCATTTGAAGCAGAAATGCGTTTTAGACAAGGTGCTGGTGGTAAACAAAACGCCAATGGGCAAAAGTATTCTTCCCAACAATCCTTGGACGACGCCTATAAAATTCTCGGTGTGAAAACAGCTGATGACGATAAAAGCATCAAAAAGGCTTACCGAAAGTTGATGAGTGAACATCACCCGGATAAATTAGTATCTAAAGGTTTACCCAAACAAGCGCTCGAGCTTGCTAAGAATAAAACTCAAGATATTCAGTCTGCCTATGAAATGATCAAGGACAAACGCGGGTTTAAATAACAAGTGTTGACCTTTACTCAGATTGAACTAAACCATACCGGCGATGAGTTTCAATATGAGGGGCAGGGCATTTTACCAATCCGCACAAAATCTTTTACGCTCATGGATGTGCCCATACCAAACATGATAATCATCAACAAGGGCACGATCAGCTCTTTGTACTGGAAATCACCCATGCCGGTGAACAGTTCAGGATAGTATAACGATGCACTCACGGCGGTAAAAATCATCAAGGTAAAAGCAAAACCAGAAAAGTTCTTAATGGTTTTTAAGAACAGCACCAGTAAAATAAAGAAAGTAATCACAGCAAAACATACTCGATTAAGGGTATCTTCAGTTTTTGTTCATGCTTTTCATTCCACACTAACAGCAGGTTTGAAAAGGAAAGTGAAATGAAAAATTTAAAGTTGTTAGGGTTAAGCGGTTTATTTTTATCTAGTGTTGCTTGGGGCACAGAAAATGAAAGTTGGAGCGTTCAGTCAACTGAAAAGCAGTTTGAGCAGACAAGTGGGGTGATTTATAAAACGTCTAAAGACGATCAAGCCAATGTGCTGTCTTTGACGCCCGGAGCCCAGTTAAAAACAGCAACTGGTGCTAGTAACAAAAAGGATGCACAGGCCAGAACGTTGATTGTCAGGCCTGAAGCGAAGGCCAATAATCAAGAATTTTGGATTTTTGATGCGTGGGTAGAATTTTTTCGTGATGATGATAGAGATGGTTATTTTAATCACTTTTCGGTCGAGTTTGACGCCGATACCGAATATAGCTCAGCAGAAGTTTATGCGAGATTATATTTAGGCAAAGATGAGATATTCAAGGAATATCATACTACCTCCGACTTCAACATTTTTTCTGACAACAGTAATGATAGTTTTGTAGTAGAAAGTGAATTATTAAACGGTTTTCCTCCGGGTGAATATGAGGTGTTAATTGAGTTGTATGACGCCTACAACGATGAACTGGTAGCTGTTTATGACGGTAATGATGATGCCGATTTATATTTATTATCTCTTGAAAGTAAAGAGTACGAGTCTATTCAGGTAATCGTTGTTCGTGAGCATGGGGGCAGTGTGAGCTTATGGAGTTTGTTGCTTTTACCTTTATTGCTAATGACACGCCAATATCGAAAAGCTTAATGATATCAGGATCCCAAAAACCCGCATCGACCACTTCAGTTGTGACTTTAAGCACACTATTTGTGAAGGTATTGTCGATTGTCGTTCAAACCAATATTTTTTAGAAAATATGAAGATGTTGAAGAACATTAACTTAGAGAAATAACTATTTAATCACTTGAAATTAAAGAAAAATTTGTCAGGTTTTTTAACACATTAGGTGAGATGTTTTTTTTGCTATTTTCTAATTACTTGTTTTTTATCGAAAAAAATATTTAGGTACGACTATTGCTTGACATGTAGACCAATAGGTCAAGTATGC
>QIJM01000286.1 GCA_003232445.1 Paraglaciecola arctica | reverse complement strand
ATCAAAATAATTGTACTGTAGGGTATTGGAGAGTTGCGTATAATATAATTGGCCCCGCAGTTGCCATCCTTTCATGGAATAACGCACATCGGCACCCCACATCATCACCCCCACAACTGATGAGTCGGCCTGTGCCACCGCCAGCGGTTCCGATTTGATTAGCCCATCGAAAAGTGAGCTTTGTGTTTTGCCAAAATAGCCTGATACTCCGATATTTAATCCGCGAATACCGTAATATGACACCCTGGCAGAGAAATTTAAAGAACTCAACTGTGAAAGAGCTCCTTTTTGCCTGCCCTTTCGCAATCCGTTACCGTTTAGTATTTTGCTCTTATCGAAACTATTCAGACCGTTTATCACGTATGCCTGATAACGAAGGGAAATGGGAAAAATATTCCCGGTTATTCCCAACCCGATTTCCCGCCAGGTTGTGGGAACAATATATTTGTCGATGAGCGGACGTTCCACACCGTTGAAAGCTGTTGGCTCATGGTATTCGTTAACAATCCCCATGGGAACCAGCAGCAGCCCCCCCCGGATATTCAGAAACGAATTTACTTTGTATTGCAGGAATGCCTGTTCCACAAAGACTTCTTTCACATGCTCATACTCAATTTCCGAAATAAACTGTAACCTTCTGCTGAAGCGGTATCCGAAAAGCAAAACCAGCCGATGTACATCCAATTTTCCATTATACCGCACATTCTTACTAAACGATTGATTATAGTGTACTTCGCCATACCCACCGATAAGCAAACGGCCATTGGTAGCGAGCAGCTTCTCTGCGCTGTTCATCATGGGAGGTAGCGAATCAGCATGAAAATTCTCTTTTGGCTGTGCATTTAAGAATAGGGAAAACAGGAATAAACCTGCCAGTAAAAAGTCTTTCTTCATTATAAATAAAATTTAAGGATTCTTTAGGGGCAAAGATATTCACAGCGCCCACAGAGTCATCTACCTGAATGAGGGTATTTTGGAGAGATCTTTATCTTTTCCGGCAAATGACACATCACACGGAGCCATTCAGGACATTTGGTCTGGAAATTTTGCAATACCCGTTTTATTTCTCCGGTGTATTCCCGAACACTTGCCATCAGGCACTTCCGGCATGCCGGTTATCCATTTTTCCCTTTTTGGAATAGCTCCTTCATAAAAAAATACTGTGCAGCTCGAAATTTCATAGCTTAAATGTTGTGTTAAACATGGGGAGACCCTCCTTTCAAATCATTCTGCTAAAGTTTCGCCATTATTTAACGTAGTGATTATTAGAAAAACAGCAAGCTTAACATTCTTATGATTACCTGATTTTTACTACACATGCGACACTACGGTCATCCTTTTTTGTTCAATTTTATCCCCGTTTTAACATAAAAGAGCGGGTAAACTATCCGGTCGAATATTTAAATCGATGTTTATTATGCAAAAGCTTAACATAAAAATTTAAGCATCCCCAATGATGATATTTCTGATACCTGTTGATAAATAAGGCTTTAGATCAATATCGAACCCGACGGTTACTCAACGGTAACATGTTTCGATTCCCAGCAAGACTTTTGTAAACAATTTTAAATAATACAAAATTAACAACTTGCTAACATTCTATTAATACTTAAGGTTTATTCTTGCCCTGTCTTTTGATTAAAGAATTTATGTCTTCACATTTTGAAATTTAATTTGGCTTAAATGAACAACAGGAGAACACTGGAAGTTGTTGTTTTATCGGATATGCACCTGGGTACTTTCGGCTGTCGAAGCAAAGAGTTAACGCAATATCTTAGAAGTATTCATCCGAAAACGCTTATTCTCAATGGTGATATAATTGATATATGGCAGTTTAACAAGCGGTTGTGGAGCCGGTCGCATACCACTGTTATCAAAGAGATTATCTCCCTGCTTTCTACGGGAACCCGGGTCTTTTATATTACGGGAAACCACGATGAGATGATAAGGCGTTATACGGGTTTTAAAACTGACACTTTCGCTATTGTTAACAAGCTGGTGTGGACGTTGAGCAACGGACAGAGGGCCTGGATATTTCATGGTGATGTGTTTGATATCATGATG
>QIJM01000198.1 GCA_003232445.1 Paraglaciecola arctica | reverse complement strand
AAAATATCGAAAACCTTGGCCCAGCGTTTTTAATTGGTTGTCTAATCTGTTCAGTGTTTTTTAGTACCGTGGGATTCTTTAGCTTAAATTCTCTGTGGCGATTGTCAGTCGCTAAAGCATGGAAGCAACGTATTCAGAAACGTCACCCAAAAATTTAAAAGGACTATTCTGGATGTTGACGCAATATAACAGACGAAGAAAACCTTAAAGGTGCATAGAACTGCTGACGGGCGCGGTAAATAAGGGCCTGGTTAACCACAGTATTAAAGAAATCCGTAGCCAATTATAAAAAAATCGGCCGCAAGCGACCGAGTTTTAAAACAGGCCCAACTGCTTGGCGTTCTTTTCTTTACTATCCAGCTCGCTCCATCCATTATCACCACAGCATGTCGTCCTTTCTCCGTGTATCCATGAAAATCAATTAGCAGAATATGTATAGACCAATTAGATCATAGTATTAGCTAGATTGGTATTAACTGTTTTCACTCGCTTCGCATTGTTCAACAAGGCTTTATCGCCCCAAGGGACGAGGAATTAAGCCCGTAGAGATTAAGTTGCTAGATGGACGGTAAGGTGATCAAGCTGCCATTTTTGCGCTATACACTCCAGTCTTTTTTACTTTTTAAGATCTTAACCTTCAGCACCGTAGGTCGCTTCTAAATATTCGACAATTTTTGCTGACTCAAACATTTCCACATTTTCATTGGGGTCAATCAAAAAAGGAAATTGAGTTTTACCGCCTTTTTCAATAACTTCTGTTCGATAGCGCTCTCCTTGTTTAGGGCAAGGATAAATTTCTGCATCCAGATCGAGTTCAGTTAATGCCCCTTTTAAGATCCTTTGTACGCGACTCTATTATGCCATAGCGTTTATTTCTGCCAGAGCCAGTTCAATTTCCTGTTCATTATTTAACAATGAAGGCGCAAACCTAGCATAACTGTCCCGATAAGGTGTACTGCTCATAATAATGCCTTTTTTGTGCATCTTTTCCACCACAGAGTCGGCCTTCATTCCTTTAACGTCAAAACAAGTCAGTCCCGATGAAAGTTCGCTGCTAGCTGGGGTATAAAGTGTGACGTGAGGCATCTTTGCTAGGCCTTGTTTTGTCTGCTCATTCAATTGATGAATTCGCTGTTGTACATTCGCTTTGCCTAGTTGCAAGTGCAGCTTGAACGCTTCAGGCAATGCCCAGCGATGCTCAAATGAGTGGAATCCTCCTGGAGACATGTGTTCACCTAAAGGCACTTGATCCTGAGTCATACCGCCCAACCACACCTCGTAAGACGCGCTAAAACTAGGGATCACTGGCTCGCTTTGTGCCCAAGCGCGATCATTGCCCCAAACGACACCAGTACCCCTTGGGCCAAAGAGCCACTTGTGTGTACCAGCAACAAAAAAGTCGCAGCCCAATTGACTAACATCCTGATTTTCAATGCCAAATCCGTGCACGCCGTCTACACAAAACAATATCTGCTGATTGGCTTTTCGCTGTTTATTGAGTGTAGTAATAGTATCAGCCATCACTCTTATCGGCAGTTTTACGCCAGTAGAGGAATGCACCCACGTGGCCGCCACAACCCGAGTTTCTGCCTTAATTGCAGCACGTAAACGTTTTTGGACATCGGCTACACTGACTTGGCTAGGGTTTTCATAAAGGGCGATACGCCTTACTTTGGCACCGGTGCGATTTGCCCTATGAGCCAACGACATATCCGTAGAGTAGTGATCATGCACGGTTTGCAATACCTCATCCCCATCTTGAAGTTTAAGCCCGCTATAAATCAAACCCAACCCCATGGTTGTGCTATCTGTCAGGGCTATATTTTCAGCCTTGCCGCCCATGTATTCGGCCGCAGATTGACTGATTTTGGCATCGATAGTTTGAAAATGATGATGCCAATAATCGGAGGGATTTTCATCCAATGCACGACGGTGTTTTTCGATGGCGTCTGACACAGGTTTAGGATGTGATGCCAACAGGAATGTTGATAACTGAATATATTTACGAGTAAGTGGAAACATATTGCGCAAAGCAGTCCAGTCACCTGGTTGAATGCTGTTATCGGTAATAT
>QIJM01000256.1 GCA_003232445.1 Paraglaciecola arctica | reverse complement strand
GTCGCCCTAGCCGAAGAAAACGATATCGAACTGACCTTGTTCCACGGACGAGGCGGCACTATTGGCCGTGGCGGTTTACCGGCTCACGCAGCGATACTGTCGCAACCACCGGGGTCGTTAACCGGCGGTTTCAGAGTCACCGAACAAGGCGAAACCATACGTTATAAATTTGGTATGCCTATTTTGGCTCAGCGCAGCTTAGCTATGTATGCTAGTGCAATATTAGAAGCCTTGATTTTACCACCACCTGCGCCCAAACAAGCATGGCGCGATGCCATTATAAAAATGGCCGCAGACGGACGAGATAACTACCGCCAAATTGTTAGGCATGACGAAAACTTTGTGCCTTACTTTCGCGTAGCCACGCCAGAACAAGAATTAGGCAAATTACCATTAGGCAGTCGCCCCGCCAAACGCAAACCCACAGGAGGCATTGAGAGTTTACGTGCTATCCCATGGATATTTGCTTGGGCACAAACCCGTATGGTATTGCCCTCTTGGTTAGGTGTAATGAAGGCAGTACAAAACTCTTTGGATGCAGGTAAAGAAGACACCATCCAAGATATGTTAACTAACTGGCCATTTTTCTATTCACGCTTATCCATGTTAGACATGGTATTCAGCAAAGCTGATCCTAAAATCAGCCAAGAATATGATCAAAGCCTAGTGCCTGAAGAACTCAGACACTTCGGTGACGCGCTGCGCACCGAGCTACAACAAAGCATAGATTTGTTGCTTAAATTACTGGATCAAAAAACAGTAATGGAAAGCGACCCGAAAGGCTCAATTTCAATGAATATCCGTGCCAGTTACCTGCAACCTCTGCATTACTTGCAAATCGAATTGCTTAAAAGGATAAGGCAGCTAGACGATCAAGAACATGACGCAACCCTAGAACGCGCCATGATGGTGACGATAGCGGGGATAGCTGTTGGGATGAGGAATACGGGGTAGATATATTCAGCCATTCTAATACTCGCCAAGGATGGCAGGGTTGAGTTGGATACACGGATACGGGGCTATTAAATAAATTTGTTACGACCCCAATTAATACGCGACCCCAATTAATACGGGGCTATTAAATAAATTTGTTACGACCCCAATTAATATTCGTTTCAATATTGAGGGTTAGTATCGACTCACCCCATCAAGTCAATAATTCTTGGAGTGCTCACACAGGCTGTGTCATTGCAGTCCATTAACTAACCGCCTCTAAAACTCACTCTACCCTTCGCAATGCCTCCCAACTGCGACTAATTTTCTTTAAGTCACCATTATCCGTTAAAGTGATAATAGCCCTATTAATCTTATCCAAAGTACCAGTATCAGATGATTGTTTACTCAACATAATAAAAATATCAGCGCTATATATATTCAAAGAGTGCTGTTCAAACTCATTTTTCATCTGGTATTTTTTAACAAAAGACTGCATGGTGTTAGGATCGACTAAAAAACCATCTAAATGACCTTTCATCAATAAGGTCACGTTCTGTTCTAGATCGATCACTTCACTTAGGTTCGCCTGAAAACCTGCGGTCTTGATTAGTTCTTGATAGTCTTCGCCATAATAATACCCACTTTCAACACCCACCATGTATGGACTACCCACTAAATCTGACAAGGTTTGCAATTGGATATTTTTAGCATTGCCCTTTTTAACAAAGAGCTTCACGGTTTCTTTGCGGTAAGGGTGCGAAAAATAAGCATATTCTTCACGTTCTTTTGACCAAGAAGCGCCCATAGCCATATCCATTTTACCCATATGAATAAAATGTAGGTGTGTCTTCCAAGGTATCTCTGCGATGGTAAAACTTAATTTTGCTTCGGCCATGATGGCGTTAAAAGAATCAATATCTAAACCGACAAGTTGGTGATTTTGATTGTGATATTGATAGGGGTACCACAACTCCCAGCCTACAGATAAATCTTTGGCTTTAACGTGAGCCGCAAACAACATTGTGATGAAAAAAAATAGAATGTATGGCTTCATTGTGTAACTTATATGATTAAATTATCTACACCTTATCAACATTAAAGTAAGACGCCATGTTTTATCGCAATTCAATTTGGTCAACCAT
>QIJM01000123.1 GCA_003232445.1 Paraglaciecola arctica | reverse complement strand
CATAATTTTGTAATATTTCAAGAGGGTTGAACAAAAACTTTCCACCAAGTTAGGGAGGGCCCAGCCACGCTTCCATGGCATAAACAGGTCATTAATTACAGGAGTGGAAAAACTATTTGCATTTGTAGTAATCCATGCCAATTACTATATATAATGATATAAGGTCTAATTTAAATACTATAAATGTTGTAAATATACAGTACTCGCTGATAGCTGTAATAGTGGTATAGTACAAATCAGGGAAATGATGGCACTAAATTGCATTTATCTAATAAGGCATTAGAGTGGTTCTGCCGGTAACTTAATCCAGACTGGTGGTAAAGTCTTCAGTTATTAGCTTATTTCCTTCAGAATAGGACATGTTTAACAATTCCGAGCTGATGAAATTTAGGGAGCGAATACTGGTGTCTCCTTCGACCACCCAATGAAGATAATACGCATGGGTACTATCCAGAACCATCCAGTATCCTTGGTAGATGATGCTGTCTGCTTGGCCGGGACAACGCATAGACCCTGTTTCAAATTGTACTTTGAGGGTGTCTTGAGCAGAAATGATGTTGCGAAATATTAACCGGTCGTCTTTTTCGCATTCCAGTAAATCACTTTGAATCTCGCTAATAATTCTGTTGGTTAGCACCCAGGTCTTAGAGGAATCGTTGGCCAATAAAAAGGTCAGTTCATCAGTGGTAAACTTGATCAATTCATCTTCCGAAAGACAGCTGGTAACAAAAAGAAAAGAGAAACAATAAAGGGTCTTTATTGACATAGTGATTCTGACAAAGTTAAGCACCTTTTTACATTATTAGAATTTTTAATTAATTAACTATCTTTCCAGCCTGTTATGGCCTTAAACTATATCTGGATCGGTTTTTTTATTATTGCTTTTGCAGTGGCCCTGTTTCGCCTAATTTTTTTAGGCGATGTTGAAGTATTTCCCAAAATAGGCCTTTCTACTTTTGACATGGCCAAGAATGGATTTGAGATATCGATTTATCTCACTGGAGTAATGGCTTTGTGGTTGGGTTTTATGAGGATTGGCGAAAGGGGAGGAGTGATTACCGCCTTAAGTAGGGTAGTGGGTCCGTTTTTTCAAAAATTATTTCCGGAAATTCCTAAAGATCATCCATCTATAGGCAGTATGATCATGAATATAACTGCCAACATGATTGGCCTGGATAATGCAGCCACTCCTCTGGGGTTAAAAGCTATGGAGGAATTACAAGAGCTCAATCCCCAAAAGGACACAGCTTCTAATGCTCAGATTATGTTTTTGGTACTGAATACCTCTGGTCTTACTATTCTACCAATCAACGTTATGGTATTTAGGGCACAGCTTGGAGCAGCTGATCCATCGGATGTATTCATTCCCATCTTGATTGCTACATTTTGCTCCTCTGTCGCTGGATTGATTGCGGTGGCAATTGTGCAAAAAATTAATCTTTTTAACAAAATTGTGTTGCTGTATTTGGGAAGCATTACCGCCTTGATAGCCTTAGTGATTTGGTATTTTTATCACCTTCCTGCAGAACAGGCGCGTATAGTAAGCAGCAATGCCAGCTATATAATTTTGCTTTCAATCATTATTATATTTATTACCTCTGCCTTAAGAAAGAGGATCAATGTATATGAGGCATTCATCGAAGGTGCAAAAAACGGTTTTGAAGTGGCCATCAAGATCATTCCCTATTTGGTGGCTATGTTGGTGGCCATCGGAGTATTTCGGGCATCGGGGTGTTTAGAAATAGTAAATGGTGGTTTGGCATATATAGTAGAACTAATGGGAATCAATTCAGATTTTATTCCATCTATGCCCACTGCACTGATCCGACCGTTAAGTGGAAGCGGTGCCCGGGCCATGATGATTGAAACCATGAAAACCTATGGTGCTGATAGCTTTGTCGGCCGCTTATCAAGTATTATGCAGGGAACTACAGAAACAACTTTTTATGTGATTGCTGTATACTTTGGATCCGTAAGTATTAGAAAAACTCGTTATGCAATCACTTGTGGGTTAATTGCTGATGTAGTGGGTGTATTGGCCGCCATTTGGGTTGCTTATGTGTTTTTCGGCTAATCCTGAA
>QIJM01000505.1 GCA_003232445.1 Paraglaciecola arctica | reverse complement strand
CGAGTATCAAAAACAGCTCAATCAACAAGTACAAATGTTAATGATACTGGCGGCCATTGCTGGCATATTAATCACCCGCGCATTTTATAAAGTCAGATATAGACAACTCATTCGTTCATCTAAAGATTTGCCAGACTAACTCGCACGTTATACGAACATGCTTGAAGAATTTCCTGCTTAGTTTCTTTGCGAAGTGCCAACAGGCATTCAAATATTTCAGGTAAATACTCAGGACTATTTCTTTGTCCTTGTTTGCCCATCAATGGCATGTCTGGAGCATCAGTTTCTAAAACCAAACTATTAAGAGGTAATTGAGCAATCGTTTTGCTCGTTTTGTTTGCCCGAGAGTAGGTGATACCGCCACCAACTCCAATTTTAAATCCTAAATCAATGTAAGTTTGTGCTGCTTGTAAACTCCCCGAAAAAGCATGCACTATGCCCCCTTGAGTAAACTTTTTTGCTTTGAGTATACGTATCAGTTCATTATGTGAATTTCTGTGATGCAAAATAATCGGCAACATATGTTCTTTGGCTATTGTCAGTTGCTGTTCGAACATGTGTATTTGCAGCTCCCAATCAACATCAATATGCGTATCAAGACCAATCTCGCCTAAGGCCAGTACTTTGTTCTGATATTGGTTTAACAGATGGGTTAACTTAACTAAATGGGCTGGCTCAAAGCTATTAAGAAAATACGGATGCAGACCTAAGGCAAACTTGAGTTGTGGATGCAGATGACACAGATCAATTTGTTTTTGCCACTGACTAGCCTGAGTGCCAGGGATAACAATAGTATCTACTGCCAGCTTTCTGCAGCGGTCTAAAACCTCACCTCGGTCGTGATCAAAACAGCTAAAATCAAGGTGGCAATGACTATCTATCAACACAAATATACCTTAAATGGTTAAGGCATCAAACGTTCTGTCTGCCAATGGCCTTCGGATGTTTTAGTATAAACAAAACGATCGTGAAGCCGATGCTCTCCTCCTTGCCAAAACTCGATTTCATGCACAATAACTCGGTATCCCCCCCAGAATGATGGCAATGGAACTTGCCCTTTGGCAAATTTAGCTTTGGCCTCGGAAAATTTTTCCATTAGTAATTGTTTACTATTAATAGGACGACTTTGCGCCGATGCCCAAGCAGCAATCTGACTAGGTTTAGGACGTGACATAAAGTACATAGCCACATCCACTGAACTTAGTTGCTGAGCAATACCCGAGACTTTGACCTGCCTGTCCAGCATGTGCCACGGAAAGTGCAGTGAAATTTTGTTGTTATGGCTTAAATCTTGGGCTTTTTTACTGCCCGTATTAGTGTAAAAAACAAAGCCTGTTTCATCAAAATCTTTTAATAACACTATACGTTGAGAAGGTTGACCTGCTTTATCCACTGTCGCTACTGTCATGGCGGTTGGATCGGCTAAGTTAGCATCAACCGCATTTTGTAACCAACGTTCAAAAAGCGCAAAAGGTTCAGAGGTCAAATCATCAACATCTAACCCTGCTTGAGTGTAATCACGGCGAATATCGCTGATTGAACGCATGTTTACCTCTTGTTTGTAGGATGAACCCTTTTGTTCAGATTAGTTATCTAAACCATAACCTAAGCTACGTAATGCCCTTTCATCATCTGCCCAGCCTGACTTCACTTTTACCCAAAGTTCTAAATAAACTTTTGCATCAAATAATACTTCCATATCTTTTCGCGCTTCCATACCAATAGTTTTGAGGCGCTGCCCGCCTTTGCCAATAACCATCCTTTTCTGGGTATCACGCTCAACCAAAATCAAACCGTTTATACGATAGATACCATTTTCGGCCAGAAGAAATTGCTCAATTTCCACCGTAATAGAATAAGGTAACTCGTCACCGGTAAAACGCATCAGCTTTTCACGTACAATTTCAGATGCCATAAAGCGGCTTGAACGATCTGTGATGTAATCTTCTGGAAAATAAAATTCACTTTCGGGTAAGGTAGACAAAACTAAGGCACGTAAATCTTCGACATTTTTACCTGTTTTAGCTGAGATAGGCATAATTTGCTGGAAGTTATGTTGCTCGCCTAACCATTTAAGATGAGGAAGCATG
>QIJM01000047.1 GCA_003232445.1 Paraglaciecola arctica | reverse complement strand
CTTAATATTTAGTTCAGAACGGGGTGGTAAACCTCAGATATATCGCGTAAATTTAGCATCAGGCAAGGTGCGTCGCTTGACTTTTGAAGGCGAAATGAACTTAGGGGGGATTATTACCCCAGATGGTAAGCACATGGTGATGGTCAATCGTACTCGTGGTAATTACCATATAGCACGTCATGATTTGACAAACGGTAATCTACAGGTATTAACTAAAACCTATTTAGATGAATCACCCAGTATTGCCCCTAACGGCAGTATGATTATTTACAGTACATTACATCAAGGAAAGCAAGTTTTGTCTTTGGTGTCTTTAGATGGCAGATTTAAAGCGCGACTGCCTGCGGCCGATGGTCAGGTGAAAGCTCCGACTTGGTCACCATTTTTACGTTAAACTTTTACATTTTTTACTTAAATTCGATAAAAATAGGAAACAAGAATGCAACTAAATAAAATTTTGAAAGGGTTGGTTATCGCTCTTCCAGTTGTAACTATGATGGCTTGCACATCAACAGACGATAGTGCAGAAAAAGCTGCGGCTGAAGAAGCAAGAATTGTCCAAGAGCAAGCAGAAGCCGATAGTAAAGCGCAAGCAGCACGTGATTCAATGGTTGAAACAGGTACAGTTAAACCAATGATGAGTCCTGCAGAAGAAATGAAGCAAGAATTAATGGCGCTAGAAAATAATCAGTTGGTTTATTTTGATTTTGATCGCGCCAGTATTAGCTCTGAGTTTTATAGCGTTTTAGATCAACACGCTACGTTTTTAGTGAAAAACAGCGGTCAGTCAGTTGTGATTGAAGGTCACTGTGATAGCCGTGGCACACCTGAATATAATATTGCCTTGGGTGAGTCTCGTGCTAAATCAGTGCAAACCTATTTATTGAATGCAGGTGTAAGTCCATCACAAATCTCTGTTGTGTCCTACGGTGAAGAAAAACCTGTTAACAATTCCACATCTGAAGCGGCTTTTGCTGAAAACCGTCGCGGTGTTTTGGTTTATTAATAATAGAAGCCTAATATGATGAAACGCACCTTAGCGATAAGTTTGCTAGGGCTATATGGAGCCGCAGTTATTGCGACTCCTGCGCCTGTGACAGATGTTACCAGTAGTAGTAGCGAACAACGCATTACAGAACTAGAAAGAAAATTTTCAACGCGTACAGAAGCACAACATCGTCAGCAAGAGCAGCTAGATGTGATGCAAAATGAAGTTAATGAGCTTCGTGGTGCTATAGAAGTGCAAAACTATCAGCTAGAGAAAATTCTTGAACGTCAAAGAGAACTTTATCTGGAAATAGATAAGCGTATTGAGACGGTCAAAGCCCAACCTTCAACTATACCAGCATCGACTGTTAACACAGTAGCGACGACTGTAGAAGCGCCTTTATCAGCGAATGAGAATGAAGCTTATGATAAAGCGGTGAATTTGATCCTCAAAGATAGGTTATATGATCAAGCAATTCCTGAGTTTCAAACTTTTTTACAAAACTTTCCTAATTCTAGTTATGCCTCAAATGCGCATTATTGGTTAGGTCAGTTATTGTTTAACAAACAAGATTGGGCTGGGGCTGGTGTACAATTTCAGTCGTTAATTACTGATTATCCAGATTCGAGTAAAATAGCGGATGCCACGTTGAAGTTGGGAATAACTGAAATGGAACGTGCAAATGCTGCCCGGGCTAAGCAACTTTGGGAACAAGTTGTAGCTGTATTTCCAGATTCGTCGTCAGCTAAATTAGCTGACAAGCGACTCAAAGGACTTTAATAAATACACTGCCCTGTCGGTTTTCATTGTGCGTTTTGTATGCATATGAAATATTGACAGGCATTTTATTTACCTTGTTTCTGTCAGCCATAGCTTACAGGATCCACTATTGCTCGGTTTTTCAGCAAACGGTTGGGATTATTGAAATAATAAGGCCATTAGGCTTGCACTGAAATTTCAATTGAGTATTATATGCCGCCCTCGCGGTGAGGCTGGAAGGAAAGTTTGAAGTGGGTCGTTAGCTCAGCTGGTAGAGCAGTTGACTTTTAATCAATTGGTCGCTGGTTCGAATCCAGCACGACCCACCATTTTCTTAAATCACA
>QIJM01000218.1 GCA_003232445.1 Paraglaciecola arctica | reverse complement strand
AAATAGGTCAACTATTCTTTCATTCAAGCGCCTTGATTAGGTGCCTTTAAATCTCGCTGAGTGGCTAATTGTTAGGATGGATTGGTATAAACCATGCACTCATAATGTTCGTAACTTGCCGCTTTGCCGCAAATCCAATGATTTTAAGTCATGTAAATGATTTACTTATTCGTAGCCACTTTCATTTCTTTCACAAAACTTTTTAATTTTTCTAACATCACATCTGGTTGGCTTAGGTTTTCAGCAATTATATTGACTGTTGCTGAGCCTGAAATTGCGCCTGCTGCACCAGATTGGATGGCATCAGCTACTTGTTCTGGTGTTGAGATACCAAAACCAAGCAGTGGTGGAGCCACTTTGTATTGTGTAAGTTTGTCTATTAATTCACTGGCAGGAATGGTGACGGCTGTTTCGGCTCCTGTTACGCCAGCACGCCCTAGCAAATAGGTATAGCCTTGTGATTTTTTACCAATTTCAGCAAAAGTTTCGTCACTTGCATTAGGAGGTGCGATTAAAATTTGTTTAATACCTGTTTGCTTGGCAATAGCAATAAAGCGGTCGGCCTCGCGTAATGGCACATCGGCAATCAAAATCGAATCGACACCCGATTTCGCGGCATCTTGATAAAACTTTTCGATGCCGCGTTTAAGTACTAGGTTGCTGTACAGTAATAAACCAATAGGTATGTCGGCATAAGCTTCACGCACTTGGCGAATGATTTCAAAACAGTCATCCGTTTTGATTTTATTTGACAGCGCTCGAATGCTAGCTTGTTGGATAGTTGGGCCATCAGCAATGGGGTCAGAATAAGGGAAACCTAATTCCAAAGCGTCTGCACCGCCTGCCACTAAAGCTTTAATGATATTCACTGAGGTTTGGATGTCGGGGTCGCCTACCATAACAAAAGGGACAAATGCGCCTTCATTTTTAGCATCAAGCTGTTCGAACATACTGGCGTAGCGATCAACAGAGTTAGTCATGGTCTTGATCTCCTAAAATGCTATGGACATGGGCTAAATCTTTGTCCCCACGACCAGATAGATTCACCACAATAATGGTGCCGTCTTCTGCTTCATCCGCCATATTTAACGCATGAGCAAGGGCATGTGAAGATTCAAGAGCAGGAATAATGCCTTCTTTGCGGGATAAAAGTTGAAACGCATTTAGCGCCTCTTCATCGGTTGCAGATACATACTCCGCGCGACCAATATCATATAAATGAGCGTGTTGTGGGCCAACAGCTGGATAATCGAGTCCGGCAGAGACTGAATACGATTCTTCAATCTGACCGTCGTTGTCTTGCATGATATAGCTGTACGCGCCATGTAAAACACCGGTGGTGCCTTTGCCAATAGCAGCGCCGTGTTCTTTGGTATGCACCCCTTTACCTGCAGGCTCTACGCCGATCAATCTTACGCTAGGCTCATCGATAAAGTCAGCAAACATACCAATCGCATTTGAACCACCGCCTACACAAGCAACCAGTGCATCGGGTAATCGACCTTCTTTTTCCATGATTTGTGCGCGGATTTCTTCACCAATCATACGATGGAATTCACGCACAATGGTTGGGAAAGGATGAGGGCCTGCAGCTGTGCCTAATAAATAATGGGCTTTGTCATAGGTAGCAGACCAATCGCGCATGGCTTCGTTAACGGCATCTTTTAGGGTGCCAGAGCCTGAGTTTACTGGAATCACTTTTGCGCCCATTAAACGCATCCTAAAGACATTAGGTGCTTGGCGTTCCATGTCTTTGGCACCCATATAAATCCGTGCTTTTAAGCCCATTAATGCACAGGCTAATGCGGTGGCTACGCCATGTTGCCCCGCGCCTGTTTCGGCGATGACTTCAGTTTTACCCATACGTTTCGTTAAGAGCGCCTGACCTAATACTTGATTGGTTTTGTGCGCGCCGCCGTGTAATAAATCTTCACGTTTAAGATAAAGTTTTACCTTTGGGTTATTGACTAGGTTTCTAGTCAAGGTCATGGCTGTGGGGCGACCTGCATAGTCTTTCAATAAACCCATGAATTCGGCTTGGAATTCTGGGTCTTTCTGGGCATCAATAAAAACCTGCTCGAGTTGATCGAGTG
>QIJM01000296.1 GCA_003232445.1 Paraglaciecola arctica | reverse complement strand
CTTAAGCGGAAATTCTTATGGAAAGCTGAAACATAGGTGTCGACAGCTATCGACTACATATACTTCAATCGTGTCTGACCCCATTGGTTTTTGGGGTTTTTGGTGGTTATTTGGTATTTGATGGTTATTTGGTAGTCAGTTTTCACTCACACGCCGCTTGAATCTGGTTGTCAGAGAGTCCCGCATCTTTCATTTTAAGAACCTGCTGGACTGAACATTTTTCTTCTTTCTCAGGTATGGCCGTAACTTTCTTTTCTACAGGGGCGGCTACATCACCCCTGAGAAGAGCCGCCTGTATCTCTGGGGTTTTTAGTAAGCCACCTATAATGTCTATGTTTGCCACAGTTAGATTCTTTCTGCCAGCGCGTTCATTCGGCCCCAATGCGTCACTTCCTTGCCGTCTGGCGTCTACTAGCTTAATGCCGTTTGAGTCATATACTGTCAAAAGCACGTTATAGTGAATACTTGAAGTAAAATATACGTCTGTTTTCCATTCGTAAATTGAAAAAACTAAGATTTTCCTTCCTGTCTTAGAATTCTCTTTTACGAATGCATCGACATCTTTACGGAAATCAAACTTTATATATTCAGCGTTCAGTCCTTTATCCCTCAATGACCTCGTAACAACTGTTCCAAAATCATCAGCTAAAGGGTTTCCTGATTTTGTGTTTACTGGCCATGGTACGCCTGCCACTGATCGCTGCAGACCAACAAAAGTATTCTTTTTGTTACCACTTAGCACATAAGGCCGTACATCCTGAAAAGCCACCACAAAATGAACTTGTTCATTGATTCCTGTATTGTAATCAACGGAGCCTGTACTGTAATCACTTGTACGTCCGATCGCACAACCGTTAAGAAAAACTGCAATTGATAGAATTGTTAGTATTTTTAACCAGCGTATTTTTTTCATTTGAAACCCATCCCACTTGTTTTGTTATTAGTTGCAATGTTAATAGTAGACTATCTCTGCCTGATCGTGCCAGTTCAATAGACATCTACCCAAAGAATTAAAGGCTAGGATGGATTTTAACTTACTCTGATTCATTCAATTAATTTTGCGTGGCAATTATAAATTATTAGAACAATAGAGTGCAGCCTACCGCTACGATCAAATGACCGCTTTGGATATAGTAATACTCACCAATATCAGGTCGACTAGTTGTAGTGTTTTCATTTACCCACCTTTGCTGCGGCCGGAGTAAAAACAGTTATAATTTGAGGAGAATTAATTAAATTTGATAAGACATTGTTACTTGCATTTACTAATACTACAGCAGGGTTCTCACCAAATTCACCATCGTTCTTTAGTCCTTCACTACCCTTCTCATTACTGGAAGCTAACATATTTCCTTTGTCATCATATACAGTAAGAGTCACATCATAATGAAATGTCATACGTCCATACATGTCTGTCTTCCATTCATTGTAAGTAAAGATAAGGGACTTCCTGCCTGTAACTGAGTTGTTACTTAGGAATGTAGTTGTTGCTGTATTAAGAGGGTAATCTACTTTTAGAGCATCTATTCCTTCTTTATTTAGTGAAGACAATAGTATTTTTCCCATATCATCTGCAAAACTGTTTTGACTAAAGGTGTAGATAGAATATGGGATTCCAAATAGAGACCTCTCTAACCCAACAAAGTTCGGTTTTTTATCTCCGTTGATTATATAAGGCCGTGCATCCTTAGCTGCTACTATTACCTTAGCTTGTTTTGAGATGTTTACTTCATACTGAGCAAACTCATCGTTATACTTTACTGGGTTACCTGCTAATGCATTGGTGTGGCTCAGTAAGGTGAATACTGCTACTACTGCAGTTAATACTAATGTACTTCCTTTCATTTTAAATCCTCATCAGTTATATTGAATTTTTATTTGTAACTATTTAGCCCATTCTGCCATGATCACTCTCATCATGCCTGATCTATTTTCATGAACGTTGGGTAATTTCCTTCAAACAATAGCGTCAATAAAAACCAATGAAAACCAATGGGAAACCAATGGGAAACCAATGGGGTCAGACTCGATTGAAAAAGAATTAATCGCTATTCTTAATCGCTATTCTTAAAAACTTCACTTCGTCTATCGCCGCCTGT
>QIJM01000297.1 GCA_003232445.1 Paraglaciecola arctica | reverse complement strand
AGGCGTGATGCTGAAAAAATCTACGTGGGCAAAGCTAAAAGTAAACACACAATGCCACAAAACGAAATCAACGAATTGCTCGCCAAAAAAGCCTTAGCAGGAAATCGGGTAGTGCGATTAAAAGGTGGTGACCCTTTCATTTTTGGCAGAGGCGGTGAAGAACTCGAAACTCTAGTCGAACATGGCGTCAGTTTTCAAGTCGTTCCCGGTATTACCGCCGCCAGCGGTGCAGCCAGTTATGCGGGCATACCGCTAACCCACAGAGATCACGCCAAGTCTGTAGTCTTTGCCACAGGTCACTTGCAAGACAATAGCATCAAGCTAAATTGGCAAGGGTTAGCCCAGCCAGACCAAACCATAGTGTTTTATATGGGTTTAACCGGCTTACCTATTATTTGCGAACAGTTGGTTAAACATGGCATAGCAGCCACTACGCCCATCGCCTTGGTGCAATCTGCCACTACCGCTGAACAGAAAGTGGTGATAGGTACGTTAGAAGATATTCAGCAAAAGGCAGAGGCCGCTGAAATCAAACCGCCAGCCTTAATCATTATTGGTTCGGTGGTGAGTTTGCATGAAAAATTGAACTGGTTTGGTCAATTCTCATAAAAAATGAAAAAGAAGGGAAACATACCTTATTTTTGTTGAATAAATTGTTGAATGTTTTCTTCTAATACAGATAAAGGAACAGAGCCATGTTCAAGTACCGCATGATGAAATGCTCGTAAATCAAACTGCTCAGCTAATCCAGCTTCGGCCTGTTTACGTAATTTTTTTATTGTTAACTCACCAATTTTGTATGATAAAGCTTGAGCTGGCCAAGAAATATAACGGTCAATTTCTGTTTTGACATTATGCTCAGACAAGGCTGTATTTTCCAGCATAAAATCTATCGCTTTTTGTCTTGACCAACCTTTTACATGCATACCGGTATCTACCACTAAGCGACAAGCTCGCCACATTTCATAACTCAAACGGCCAAATTCATCGTAGGGGTCGTTGTACATTCCCACTTCTTTACCCAAAAACTCTGAATATAATCCCCAACCTTCGCCAAATGCTGAGATATAGGTATAGCGTCTCACTTCAGGTAAATTCTTCATTTCTCTGGATAAAGATATTTGCAAATGATGACCCGGCACCGCTTCATGCAATGTTAACGCAGTTAGGGCATATAAAGGCCTCTTGTCTAAGGCATAGGTATTAACCCAGTAGTAACCGGGTTGGTCATCTCTGGTGGGCGAAATATAACGGCCTGTTGTGTATTTAGCTGCGATGTTTTCTGGTACTGGCTCGACGCCGTATGGTGTGCGAGGTAAATAATTAAACAGTTGGGGTAGCTTGGCATCCATCTTTTTGGCGATATATGAAGCTTGTTTGATCAACTCATCTGCGGTTTGAGCATAAAACTTTTTGTCAGTCCGTAAATATTGGATGAACTGGTTGATATTGCCCTTGTATTCAAGTTGGTCGACGACAGTCTGCATCTCGCCGCGAATACGCTTTACCTCGGCCATGCCTAAGGAGTGAATATCATCCACCGACATTTTGGTGGTGGTATAAAAATCACTACGATTTTGATAGTAAGCTGAACCTTTTGGTAAGGACTTAGCGGCGATATCCGTTTTACTCTTGGGAATATATTCAGTGATTAAAAAATCATAAAAATTTTGGTAGGCGGTAAAAACGTGATCCGTCATGACTAAACTAGCTTGCTCACGTAATTTTTGTTGTTGAATGGAGTCAACGTTAGCAACTTGAATATTATTAAAGGGTGCATAAAACACACTGTCTTCAGCTGAATCATGTATGAAGGCTTTGACTGAATCTTCAAAACCTTGTAGTACCACTTTAGGTTGTACGAAGCCGGTTTGTATGCCTTTTTTCATCCAATTAATCTGTTGTTCAAAATAAGTCGGAAACTGTTCAAGGCGTATTAAGTAATTTTGATAATCAACTAAGGTTTTAAAACGGCTAGAGCGGGGTAAAAATGCTAATCTACTATGATCCTGATTCTGATGTAAGCGGCATATAATGGGCGTTAAAGTGGTATTGGTCGATATAATTTTGTAATTGCCTTTGTTGAATTAACAAGCTAATTTGCTCGACCCTGTTTAACACCGCTTTATCTATGTGGGATAACTTTTTTAGAAATTCGCGAAATTGAGAGTCTTGTTTCGCCAGCGCCTTAGGTGAAATATCAGCCAATTTATCATCAAAATCGTGTATGCCTTGTCGAGTGGCTTGGATAGGACTAATGGATAATTTATACTGCCAAATCTCATCCAGCAGTGGCTGTAATTTATCTGATCCTGTAGCAAAACATATATAGGAAAAAAGACTCAATACCAATAAACAGCATAACTTTTTCATATTTCTACCCTGCTGTGAATGAACTTCATTTAAGCGTGTTTTTAGGTGTATAAATCGGAGTAGGAAAAGCAGTCACCTTATCCGATAATGCAGTGATTTTTGATACACTATGCATAGGCACGTATGTACGCGTGACGTCAGCAAACTCATCTTTAAGTTTTTCGTGACTAGGATCCAGTACTAAACTGGTGTGGGTATCCCAAACAAAGTCACCTATCTCGATAAATCCAAACATACTTCCCTGGCAAACTTCTCGCACATAAAGTTCGTAACGTTCACCATTAGCGATAAATTGGATGCGGAATAAATGCTCTTTACTGGACATAATAACTACTCAATATATTAAGCTACTTTCCCCGTACAATAAACAGGGCAACAAATAGGATGTTAAACACACCCTATCAATGGAGATGGTCTAGCCAATAGCAAGGCCAACAAAAGCCTATTCTGGGATATTTTTTTCGACCAGTGATTTTTTTAATCCAATAAATAACACGCATTATTTCTTAACAATTAAAAAGTGACTTCGTAAGCTAGCTGTAAAAGATAGGGTTTATTGTCTAACAGCTAAAGGGCCTAGTAAGGCTTGAGTTGCTAACTGTAATTCATCAGTATCACCAGCCAAAATAGCATTTACTGCAAACCCTTGAACGTAACTGGTTAATTGCAAGGCCGTGGATTCAATATTGATGTGGGTATGTATTTGGCCTAAAGCTAGGGCTTTTTCAAGGCATCCAATGAAATCAATTTGTAATCGGTCAAGATGGTGGCGGCCAATTTCTTGTACTTTTGGATCATCAAAACCTAATTCGGTAATGCAATTAATTAACAAACACCCTTTGCCTTTGATATGTTCAACGTAATCAGTAAAAAATGTACTAATAGAATCAAGCCCTTGATTTGACTCTAAATGTTGCATTATTTTGTTTAGATGAGCGGTTTGATAATGCTTTAACACCATGTAAAGAAAAGTTTGTTTACTGCCAAACTCGATATAAAACCCTCTTCTGTTGAAGTCGGTTCTGGCGATAATTTCATCCATAATGGCACCGTGATAGCCATGTTCCAAAAATACATCAATGGCTTGGCTTAACACGGCATCAAGGTTGTATTGGGCTTTACGTGGCATTGTAATCAACTAGTATAGGCAGAATAAGTGTTCTCTATAGAGTA
>QIJM01000435.1 GCA_003232445.1 Paraglaciecola arctica | reverse complement strand
GCGCTGCTGATACAAAACCAGCTTCGTATGACGCTGGGGCTAAGTACACGCCTTTTTCTAACATACCATGATAGAAGTGATTAAATTGTTCAGTGTTGCAGCTAATGGCTTGTTGGTAATTGGTGACGCGTTCTACGTCGGTAAAAAACAGGCCAAACATGCTGCCAACGTAGTTAACAGACATCGGAATACCATGTTTGTTCGCTAGTTTTTTAAAACCTTCAGCTAACGTTTGAGTGGTTTTTGTTAGTTGTTCGTATAAACCTTCTTTCTCGATTTCGCCTAAAGATGCCAAACCAGCCGCCATAGCGACGGGGTTGCCCGATAATGTACCTGCTTGATAAACAGGACCATCAGGGGATATATGTCGCATGATTTCCGCTTTACCACCGAATGCGCCTACTGGCATACCACCGCCTATCACTTTGCCTAAACAAGTGAGATCGGGTTTAATATTGTATTTTTCTTGGGCGCCGCCTCTTGCCACACGAAAGCCAGTCATGACTTCATCAAAAACAAGCAGCGCACCGTATTGGTCACAGATATCTCTAAGACCCTGTAAAAAACCATCAACGGGGGGAATGCAGTTCATATTGCCTGCGACGGGTTCAACAATGATACAAGCGATATCTTCAGGATGCTGTTTAAACGCATTAGCAACAGAATCAAGATTGTTGTATTCCATGGTCAGGGTGTGTTTGGCAAAATCTGCAGGAATACCCGGTGAGCTTGGCACGCCAAAGGTCAATGCCCCTGAGCCTGCTTTAACGAGCAACGCATCGGCATGGCCATGGTAACAACCTTCAAATTTCAAAATTTTATCGCGATTAGTGAAGCCACGCGCTAAACGTATGGCGCTCATGGTGGCTTCGGTACCCGAATTCACCATACGTAACACTTGCATTGACGGTACTAACTCACTGACTTTTTCAGCCATGATCACTTCTGCTTCAGTCGGTGCGCCAAAACTTAACCCATTGGCTGCTGCATCAATCACGGCTTGACGGATTTTAGGGTTATTATGGCCTAACACCATGGGTCCCCAAGATTGCACATAATCGATATAACGTTTGCCGTCTACATCAAAAATATAGGGGCCATCAGCTTTGCTGATAAACGGTGGTGTACCGCCCACTGCTTTGAAAGCGCGAACGGGGGAATTAACACCACCGGGGATATGTTGTTTGGCGCGGGCGAAAAGACTTTTTGATTTTTGCATAGTAACTTCTTTCATTAGGTGAATTTGTTTGCTGATAATCTGCTGATCATTTGATTACTAGCTGTTTACGTGCCAAAGCACTTCTCGATCAAACTGAGTAACAATATTTTCTACCCCAAGAGTCAGGGCAAATAATGCCATGCGCACTAATACGCCATTATCAGTCTGGCGGAAAATGGCGAGATTAGGGTTAAGATTTAAATCGTTGTCTAGTTCGCTGGCTTCTGCTCGGGAATCGCGAGGTAGTGGATGCATAATAACCGTCTTTGACTGAAAATGTTTGGTGTAAATTTGCTGATTGAGCCGAAATTTACCACGGTATTGGTTGGCTTCTTCCTGAGAGGGAAAGCGTTCTTCTTGAATACGTGTTTGGTAACAAATATCTGCGTCTACACTGCCTTCAAATTGATCAGTGATTTTGTACTGATGCCCTGCGTTTTCAATTGCATCGATAATAGAGACGGGCATGGCTAATTCTTTAGGCGATATCAAAGTAAAACGAACATTGTTAAATAAACATAATAACTTAGACAACGAATGCACGGTTCTGCCGTATTTCAAATCGCCAATCATAGCGATATGCATACCATCAATACTGTTGCCATGATCGAGCAATTCTTTTTCGATAGTATACAAGTCTAATAATGCTTGAGTGGGGTGTTCATTGACACCATCGCCACCATTGATAACAGGTATTCGACTACCTTGTGCAAACTCTGCCACTGAGCCTGAATCTGGGTGACGCATGGCTATAATGTCGGAGTAACCACTTAGGACGCGGGCAGTATCATACAAAGACTCACCTTTTGCTAAAGCCGAGTTACTTAATCCAGTGGTTTCACGCACTTCACCACCTAACAAATTAAATGCGCTGCCAAAACTGAC
>QIJM01000239.1 GCA_003232445.1 Paraglaciecola arctica | reverse complement strand
TGGTGTAGGCATGTGAGATGGTTTCGCAACCATTGCTGTCCAAAACGTGCAGAAAGTAATTGCCCACAGCTAAATTGGCAATATCAAGGGTAGTGTCTATAAAATTGTTGTTGCCATCGTACCATGCAAAAGTCAGCGGTCCTGCTCCTTCAACTTGCAGTCCTGAAATACTTCCGCTGCTGCCACCACAAGCAGTTGGGGTGATAACCAAACTATTTTCTACAAAAACAGCTTTGTCGAACCAACCCACATGGATGCTGTCAGCAATGCTGCAACCGAGTGCATTGGTGACTTTTACCCAATAAGTTCCTGTATCTGAAACGGTGATGCTGAACACATTTGGCCCGATGCTGCCTGTACTCCAGGCATAAAATCCGGTGTCGCTTCCTGCGGTAAGCACTGTTTCTTCTCCCTCGCAAATCAATTGATCCGGTCCCAGGTCAGGATTGGGTGAGTCCAGCACTGTGATCACCCTTGAGGTTTTTTCGACCCTCCCACTGGGGTAGTTGACTGTGACATGTACTTCATACTCCCCGCCATCTTCATACTCATGTACCGGCCAGAGTGCCGAAGATATTTCCCCATCCCCGAAGCTCCACAGTATACTTTCCGGTTCAGGCAGAAAATTAGGCTGGAAGGCAATGGGGTGACGGGCACATTCACCTTCCCACTCAAAGCGGTAAAGGTAGTCCAGTAACATATTTGGGAGGTAAGCATGTGTTTGTCGACCATCCAAATAAAGAGCATCGGCTTCGAAATTGCAAGCTGTCCCTCTTTTCCATGGTTCGTTTATGACGCTTAGGTAATCATATGCCAGATTATAATCGGGCTGCGTTGTATAAATCTTCCCGTCCCTGGCTAATTGTAGTCCCTGGGTCGGCCCGCTTGCGATATAGCGTTCTGATTGTTTAAACTGGAGTGAATCCTCAATATATTGCATATCATATTGATAGAGCTCCATTATCGCAGGATCAATCTGATGAAAATAAGAAACATACAATAGTTTTGAGTCAGGTGAAAATTCAACTGAAAATGGTTCATATTTGCCATAATTAACTGAATTTTTGGTTAAGGTATAAAGTAGATCTATTTTACCGCTTGAGGCATTGAAGCTGCATATATCTAAAGATGTTTTTACAAAATCCTGGCAATCACAACTTTGATATGCGGCAACTAAATACTTTTTGTCGGGTGAAATCTTCATACTTCCTTGATTATTTAAATCACTTCTTTCTGGAACGTAACTTAGGACAGCTTGAGTTGATAAACCTGAAGATGTTAACAAAAAGGCAGCATACCATTGGTCCGTCTTAAAATTGCGTGTAATGATCCATACGTGTAATGATCCATACATCCTCCCCATTGGCAGCACGTACAGCCGTGAGCTTATTGCTTGCCGCCCAAGCCGCGTCCAGGGGAATATTTTTTTCTGAAGTAACATCGCCCAACCCACCGTCCAGGTTCATGTCCACAACTGAATAATGCATACCAATCAGCTCCGCTTGTTTATAACCAACGGTAAATGTATAATACAAATGATCCGATCCGGGTTGTTGCACAATCAAAGCACCCATTGAAGCACGTTCATCACCTATAAGGTTCTCACCATTGGGCATGAAGTCACCCTCTCTGTTCCATATCTCATTTCCATTAAAGCAAAACATAAAATCGCCGTTGGTATCACACATCACTGACATTGCATTACCAGAACTAGCCGGAATTTCGTTGGTATTAACAGGCACACCAGAATTGAAATCAAGCCCGGCAAAATTGCCAAAGTACCAGATATTGGCCTGGTTTTGGGCTGCGGTTATGTTAAACAGTAAAATACCAATAAATAAGGTGCAACACTTTGGTTTCATCGTCTGGTAAAATTAATTCTTTTTTTTCATTGTAAAGTTATCAAGACCCTTCCTATTCAATAGACAGGGTCTCAATCAATAAATATCGATTATTAGTTGAATTGTAGGTTAAAAGTAACAGCACCACTGCTAAACTGTCCACATGTTTTGTATACAGTGCTATACTCATCACAATATGCATTATTTGGATTCGATATGAGCACCATCTCTACTAACACTGTTACTCTTAAATTTGGTGTTTTGGTTGCTTCATCACACCAATCTTCGACACCGGTTTGTGCTGCTGAAAAAGTTGTTTCAGTTTCATCCCAATTCTCAGTATTAGATGTAAGTGTAACCTGTACGTCATTTACAACATCATAAATTTCAAGTGTTATTTTAAATTCATATTCATTGGAGAGTTCGCTTTGGCAGTAAAACGGTGATATATATCCCCACGATACAATTACTTCGTATGGTGCTGCAAAAACACTGGCCGTTCCTATAAGGAAAACGGCAAGTAAGATTATTATTTTTTTCATCTGAATAAATTTTAGTTAAACAGTTTATTGTTGGTAATTTGGGTTGTTTTTATTAAGGAAGTGTCCCAGAAACTCTCCCAAATTAATAAATTTGTTACTACTTAGCAGCAAAATTAACAATTTTTTGTTAATAAAAAAACAAAATGATTTTTTCTTATAAAAAACATTGCTTTTACTTTGCAATTGTCATAAACACAAGTGATTATCGAAGATATAATTTCCATATCAAAAAGAGATTATCTGAATTTGTTGCAGATAATTAATGCCCAAGCAAAGCAAATAGATGTACAAGCAAAGGTGATAAAATATCTTAAACAGGATATTAGATTGCTCAAAAACGGTCGCAACAGCAACACAAGTTCAACGCCAAGCTCACAGGATTTTTCCCGAAGCAACAAACACAATTCACGAAAGAAAACCGGCAGGTCAAGCGGGGGACAAAAAGGGCATAAAGGTAGTACGCTAAAAATGGTAGAAACACCTGATGAAATCAAGAAACACCAGCCGGATTATTGCAGTCATTGCGGAGAGGCATTTGAGGAAGGCAGCGAATTTGAATTGCAAAAACGCAGGCAGGAAGTAGTGATACAGCCTATCGTTCCCAAATACATCGAACATCAATCCTTTTCTTGCACTTGCCAAAAATGCGGTAAAAAAACCACATCACAGCTACCCTCGCACCTGAGAGCGAATGTTCAGTACGGAAAAAACATTCAATCTCTAATAGCTTATTTATCGGTATTTCAATACCTGCCCTCCAACAGAATAAAGGTTTATATGAAAGATGTTATGGGTTTGGAAATGAGCGAGGGAACCATTTACAATTTCTTGAAATCAATGAGCCAAAGAGCCGAGCCCGTTTATCAAACCATAAAGGAGCGCTTATTCAAATCCCCCTCTACCGCAAGTTTGTAACTTGTGGTAATAACCCGCTACCGCACGATTGCATCGTGTGGTTTATATATCACCTCATATCCGCAGTTAAATAAGAAAAAACTTTTTTATGGAGGATAATGGCGATATTTCATGGAATTTTTAATAAAAAGCTAAAAAAATT
>QIJM01000469.1 GCA_003232445.1 Paraglaciecola arctica | reverse complement strand
ACGAAAGAAAAACGCTGCACACATAAGGCATTTTTGGCTAAATTGAACAGTATTATCGATGAGGAGACCAAACCCATTATTGTCACTGATGCCGGCTATAAAACAACATGGTTTAAAGAAGTCATCGCATTGCGGTACTCATTCTCATCGCCACACTTGCCAGTATTCTGGCTAACATTATAGGCTTAGCCATGTTCATGGCTGGGTTGCACCGTCGTTACCAAGCGAACACCGTTAAGACAAGGCTCGTTTCACTATTTAGGATTGCGAGGCTTCGTTGATAAGCGTTTCATATTGCTCTGCGAGCAATATGAAACAGCAGTATTAAATCTCAGAACTATGATTGCAGACAATTTTTATGATTGAATATTCGTGGGGATCCCTCAGGGGCAGAGATGTTGATTTTATGATTTAGTCACCTCTCTTTACCGAGAATGGCTGGTAGCACCAGATGTAGCCAGCGCCAAAAGAGCGACAGAAGCCAACTTTGTTAATTTCATGTTTCTATCCTTTTTTAGTTAGGTAACCATACCAATCCACACATAAATACGCTCTTCTTAAAGCGTATCTCTATGATGAAAGGCACAAATCATTGAACAAGTTATAAGATAGAGATCAGCACGAATTTGTCACAATTTAGTTACAAAACTGTGTATTAAACTCGTGTTTAGACTATATCCGTTCTTTCTTCTGTGCTCTGTGTGTCATCTATGGTGAAAAATCTCTTAGGCTCTTAGCTTACATCTACTTTAAGCCGGAAAACTCTCCTTCCAATGCAAAGCAATCTGCTCCCTTGTACAACACCAAACCTGATCATGACTTTGCACATATTCAATAAAACGTTGTAGCGCTGCCATACGCGCTGGTCTTCCGACTATTCGACAATGCAAACCAATTGATAACATCTTGGGTGCAGTTTCACCTTCTGCATACAACACATCAAATGCGTCTTTTAGATACTGATAAAATTGCTCACCATTGTTAAAACCTTGAGGCGTAGCAAAGCGCATGTCATTGGTATCTAGCGTGTAAGGTACTATTAATAAGGGTTTAGCATATTGAGTATCGTAATAAGGTAAGTCATCTGCATAGGAGTCGGCGCAATATAAAATATCGTCTCTATCTGCTATCAATTTTAATGTGTTAGGACTCGTTCTACCCGTATACCAACCAAGAGGTTTACTGCCTGTAATCGCTTGGTGTAATTGCACTGCAGCATTGATCATTTTCTTTTCTTGGACTTCAGGCATATCTTGAAAATTGATCCAACGCATAGCATGGCTAGCAATTTCCCAGTTTGCTTCTTGCATAGCGGCTACTGCTTCTGGGTTGCGCTGCAGTGCCATAGTCACACCAAATACGGTGATCGGTAAATTGTAACGAACAAACAAATTATACAGACGCCAAAAGCCAGCACGGCTGCCATATTCATACATAGACTCCATGCTTAAATGTCTGTCAGGGTAGGCTTGCGCACCGATTATCTCAGATAGAAAAATTTCAGACTGTTGATCACCATGTACCACGCAGTTTTCACCGCCCTCTTCGTAATTAAGCACAAATTGCACCGCTATCTTGGCTTGATCAGGCCATTTTGGATGAGGAGGGTGTTGGCCGTAACCTATTAAGTCTCTTGGGTATGCATGTCTCATCGAGTACCTTATTCAAATTCTGTTGGAACAGATAATCCGCAACCAGTTAATATTAGCTTGATCAAATTATTTGTGGCTTCGGCAAAATCTGTTTGAGTCATAGGTTTACCTCTGAGTTCATTAATTTGTGCAGAAAAATCAGCATAATGTTGCGAGGTTGCCCAAATATTAAATAACAAATAATAAGGATCAGTTGCGACTAATTTACCTTGCTCAATCCATTGTTTGATAACAGCTACGCGACCCGCCATCCAAGACGCATGTTGATCTTTAAAAAATGCGTTTAAATTAGGTGCACCATTGATTATTTCCAGTGCAAACATTTTAGATGCATCTGGTCGACAACGAGAGATTTCCATTTTATCCGCAATGTAATGAGCCAAAACCACCGCCGGATCGTCACCCACAGTTGCTTCATCAAACCGGCTATTCCATAACCGTATAATATCTTCCAATAAAGCCAAATATAAAGACTCTTTAGATTTAAAATAATAAAGCACATTGGTTTTCGGCAGTTCAGCTCTGTCAGCTATTTGTTGAACTCGTGCGCCTTTATAGCCGTGTAAAGCAAACTCCTTTTCAGCGGCACTTAATATTTTGCAATACTGATTTCTTTGTCATTATTACTTGCACACATTTATTATTTAATTTCCCTTTGTGTAAAACCTCACAGGCTCTATTTCTGAACATAAAAATATCACCCAATATAGGGGATTGCTAGAACCTTAAAGTTATATAACCGTGTTACTTTTAAATGACTGTTGCGCTTGAACAATCGGCATTTAAATTGCTCCTATCTCTATAAAAGTCTTGGAATCGTATGAAATATCAACACGCTCTAGTCTAGGCTAATAATCGCCCTATAAAAGCTCTTTTTCTTTAGATCGAACAAAACCTGACCATTTAGTCTGCTTTTGTGTTGTATTTCACATCGCAAGTCGGGATAATATCCTCACTAAAT
>QIJM01000272.1 GCA_003232445.1 Paraglaciecola arctica | reverse complement strand
TGTTGGTTTTTTAGTCTTTTGACTGGCCGAAACTTTAATAGTGGACAAATATAGCTGCTCAACCTTTTCTCTTGCCCAAGGTGTTTTACGTAAAAATTTCAAGCTGGATTTAATCGAAGGATCACTGGTGAAGCAGTTTATTTTGATCTGTTGGCCCATTTTTTCAAAGCCCAGTTGCTCTTCAAGAGTTTCGAGAACGAACTGTAACGTCAGGCCATGTAGTGGGTTGTTTTGTTGTTCAGTCATTAGGAGTTCTTTATTTAGGTACAATTTCAATTCGCCATTCACCGCCTGCTTGAATATCAAATTTGGCGGCAAAGCTAGCCTGATTTAGTGCTAAAGCTAAGTTTTCTAAACTATTAACGTAAAGTAGAGGTTGTCCCTCGTTTACGCCAGCGAAGGAACGTTCAAACTGATGGTTTCAGTTAAGACGATCTTATCTCTTTGCGTCACCATGACTAGAACGCTAATAATTTTGGTGGCGGACATAAAAACCTCGTTTTATTTGTTTATAAAAACATTGTCTGCTGAAAAACAGCAAAAAAAAGCCCTGATTAACAGGGCTATTATTTATTATTTGGATACTAGGATCAACAGACCCTTAGCGATTAAACGAAGTTTGCTGCAGCAAAATCCCAGTTAGCTAATGCCCAGAAACCTTCAAGATATTTAGGACGCACGTTACGGTAATCAATGTAGTAAGCGTGTTCCCATAGATCAACTGTCAGTAGAGGAGTCAGGCTAGCATCAGTTAAAGGTGTGGCTGCGTTGCTAGTGTTAACGATATCTAGGCTACCGTCAGCTTTTTTGACTAACCAAGTCCAGCTAGAGCCAAAGTTGTTGACCGCTTTGTCATTCAACGCTACTTTGAAGTCTGCGAAAGAGCCCCATTTAGCGTTGATCGCATCAGCTAAAACACCTGTAGGTTCGCCGCCACCATTTGGACTTAAGCTGTTCCAATAAAACGTGTGGTTCCATATTTGTGCAGCATTGTTAAATACGCCACCTTCAGAATTTTTAACGATATCTTCTAGGCTTTTACTGGCCATGTCAGTGCCGTCAACTAAACCATTTAACTTGGCAACATAAGTGGCGTGGTGTTTACCGTAGTGGTATTCCAAGGTTTCAGCAGAGATGTGTGGTTCTAGCGCGTTCTTTTCATAAGGAAGAGCGGGTAATTCAAAAGCCATTTTATTTCTCCATAAAGGGTGATGTGTATTTCAATTTAGAACCAGTAAATGCTAGTACTTTATATAACAATGTAAAAGCACTGGTTTGTTATTTGTTAAAACTAATTCGTCAATACAGCCAGATATTGCGGCATGAGAATATTTTTCAAGTGTAAAGCGAGTTAATTCAGCTGAGTGGCTAATTGTTAGGATGGATTGGTATAAGTGACTAAAACGATCTAATAAAAGATCAGTAGCGTATTAATCATTAGTTGAAAACGCTAAACTTGTCGCCATGTAAGGGTCTATTGATCTTAATCACAATAAAATTTAAATGAGAGCCGTTATGGACACTATTGAGAAAATTAAGCAACAAATCGAAGAAAATCCCATACTTTTATATATGAAGGGCTCACCTAAATTACCTAACTGTGGTTTTTCTGCTCAGGCCACCCAAGCTTTGATGTCTTGCGGCGAGCAGTTTGCTTATGTGGATATTTTACAAAACCCCGATATTCGCGCTGAGTTACCTAAATACGCAGACTGGCCTACTTTCCCTCAGCTTTGGATTGATGGTGAGTTAGTGGGCGGTTGTGACATCATTATGGAAATGACCCAACAAGGTGAGTTGCAGACTCTAATTAAAGAGTCTGCGGCCAAAAGAGTGGGTGAAAGTCCTGCTGAATAGTGCCAGATAGCTAACAGGGAGTCAGTGCAGTCACTGGGGAAGCCTGACATTGTTTCCCGTGTAACTGGAAGTCTGTATTCAAAAAGTGATTCAAGGTACAGACATCTTGCTAATGGTTAGGATGGATTGGTATAAGCTATAACCAGCGCCTAACCTTCTTTTTGTACTGCACATACTCTTGCCCAAAAATACCCTCGATAATGCGTTCTTCAGGTTTGATTTGAAATTGTGTAATGTAAATAATAAAAAGGGGTAGGGCGATAAAACCGTAGTA
>QIJM01000589.1 GCA_003232445.1 Paraglaciecola arctica | reverse complement strand
TATCGATGAGTGAACAAGTGACCGCTGCGCTAGATGAATTTGTCCAAAGTTATTTGATTGCCGCTAAAAAACATCCAGAGATGTTAATGGTTGAGTATGATAACGGCTGGCCATCAGACTGCAATACAACTTCAGGCAGTACAGGTGATAGAGTTACTTGGCAGCCTGTTAAGCGCTCTGGAGTCGCGAATTTCAATGATTTAGAAAAAGCTTTAGAAATGAAAATTCATCCGGATGTTATCAGTTATTATTCTGCATATTGGAGCGATAACCTAAGTGCTGAGACAAGCAAAGGTTACTTACAATTATTACAACCATGGGATCAGGACGATTTTGAACGATTGCAGCAAAATTTGGTTGGACACATATTAATGAAAAGAAGGTTGAAGCAGCCTGAAACACTCTTTGTTGCGTTAACAGACGAAGACGATTTCATTATTACGGTGCATAATATTAGTGGCGAAGTCATGCTTGAGCAAGTCGGCCTTTTACCAAAAGAAGTGTTAGCGCCTAATTTAGCGGTCTTCATTCAGTCTTTACAGCCATCATTTGCAGAGACTTAACGCTAATTTTGAGGTGGCTTGGGTATATTATCCGATATTTTAGCCAGTTCTTGCATTATTGTGGCTACCTGATCTTCCAGTTGGGTGACGCGTTGTTGTAATGATTGCTTGGTTGCTGAACCAGTACTCATTTGTTTGTTGTGGGTTTTGGGGCGTTCGCTAGAGTTGGATTTCCAATTTTGTAAACCTTTAATCACTTCGGGAATAGCAAGGGGATGCTGGGACATATTCTTGATTAAGGCTACGGAAGGCGTTTTACCCTGTTCAGAAATGTCAAAACACAGATTGATAATGTAGGCGATATTGCTCATTCGGTTGGTCAAAAATCCTAAATAGTTATCTGAATCACTAAATTTATTTTAACCACTTGTTCTTGTAATCACCATATATTTATATAAAACATAAGGTTAGCTTTTTGGCCTCAATTTTGAATACTCATTGCTGAATGGACTATCTTTAGTCGTTTATAGCCAAGTTATCTAAAATAAAAAATATTGAGGAATTATCAATGAACAAGTTAGTAGTGGCCGCATTATTTGGACTATCACTAGGATTGAGTGGGTGTGTTATTTCTGTAGACGGTGATGGTGCATATGGTTATCAGTCTGACTGGCAAGATAAAGAACAGAAAAACCGTAAACACATTTCACGATTACAGCAAGATGCCAGTTATGACGAAATTTTAAATCGCATGGGTATCGCAGATTTTAATGAGTTTTATGCAAAAGGCGACGATACATATCAGGTGTTATATTACCGAACACAACGTATCAACGGTGATGGAGTCACCACAAAAGACGAATGTACGCCACTGGTATTTAAGAACAGTGCATTAGTAGGTTGGGGCGAAAGCGCCTACAATGCGATCCATTAGTTATTTTTACTCATTGATTAGCTCATTGAGCAGCTAGCTCCACTCTATATTTTTACCTAATGTATGTGTTTGCAAATTATTGGTTTTTTGATCTGCGACAAACTATTAACAAGTCAACATCCATAGGGTAGAGTGTTTGAAAAATAATAGGTGCTAGTCATGATGGAATTGCAAGAACAACAAATGGCAGACATGGATAACATAAAAGCTGTTTACTTAGCAGCTGAAGATCTAAAAATTGCCGCGTCAATATTGTACCTCGCTTACCATGATGACCCGTTATTTGTTGATATATTTCAATACGAAAAGGAGGGATATGAGTCCCGTTTACGTTCAGCTATTAGGGAAGAGTTAAATGCGTTTTGGTTAGCTAAACAGCCTATGATTGGCTTATTTGATGACGACCGATTGGTTGCTGTTGCTTGCTTAGTGAGCCCTGATGCGGAACTAGGACCTAATCGATTTTGGCATTGGCGATTGAAAATGCTTTTGACCGCAGGTTATTTTGGTACCAAACAAATGGTCGATAAAGAAACTAAAGTGCGCGAACGAGTGCCTGCTAAGCACTTTCATATGTTGTCTCTAATGGGTGTGCACCCTGATCAACAACATCATGGGTTAGGCCACATATTAATGAGTGCAATTGAAGGTATTATGCTCGAAGACACTAATAGTCAAGGTGTCGGCATGTATGTGACATT
>QIJM01000654.1 GCA_003232445.1 Paraglaciecola arctica | reverse complement strand
CATCAATCACCCATTGCAAAAGTTAGTTCAATTAGTTACCCGTTACACTATATCAATGCCTCGCAAAATAACGTTTCTTACCCCTAGTTGAACGGGTTGTTGCAGCAACAGGGTAAATTAATTGAAGGTTAGAAGAATAGATGACCTTTTAAATTAGAGATGAGTTAGTATCATGTCAAGTTTACCTATTGTTAATAGGCATCCAAGCTTGACTCCAACAACATACGCGTTACAGCATGTGAGCCTATATGCTGTAACGTAAACAGAACCTGAAAACACTGTAAAGGTGAGACCAATTTAATGGCAGACAATAACTTAGAAAAATCTTTCGCAACGTTAAAACAAACTATCCCACTTATGCTGAAGCATAAAATTTCTGCCATTCCTACCAACTACGCGCTTTGGTACACCTATGTTTCTAATGGATCTCCTGAGTTAAAATCCGCGATTGATCATGTCTTAGATAACAAAATGCAATTATCTGAGGTGAAAACAAAAGAACTCTATCGCAATTACATAGCAGAAACCGAAGAAGTCTCTGCGTGGGAGTTACGCCAATCTGTAGAGGCCATGCTGGTTGAGCTATCCCAATCACTTAAAGATACACGTTCAGAAACCACTAGTTTTAAAGAAACCATGGACACTTGCGTTGATGATCTAGCTAAAGTCGAAAAAGAAGGGTTGTCAGTAGAAGAAGTTATGGCCTTGGTACGTAATTTAGTCAAAGACACACAAAACATCAAGCGTAGCACCATAAGCTTTAATGCCGCCTTAACAGACGCACAAACCGAAATAGAGGCACTCAGAGGCCAGCTTGAACAAAGCCAGCAAGATGCACTGTATGATGCACTAACAGGGCTGTGTAACAGACGTTACTTCGATGAAGAACTAGCTACTCAGTCTTTAAAACCAAATGTATGTTTGATGCTGGTTGACCTTGATCACTTCAAAAAAATTAATGACAACTACGGCCATGTCATGGGTGACTTAGTGTTAAAAGCTACCGCCAAAAAGCTCCAAGCAACTTGCCGAGACGGTGCTCAAGCTTTTCGCTTTGGTGGTGAGGAGTTCGCTATCATTGTACCTAACTCAAACTTTGCCAAAGCTCGCAGCATGGCTGAATCAATGCGTAAAGCGATTGAGAAAATAGCTGTAAAAGACAAACGTACAGGTGAAGTATTGGGCGATATTGCCGCCTCAATTGGCGTGGCTGAACTGACAAAAGGCATGAACCCACTAGCACTTATCGAAAAAGCCGACAAACAACTCTACCAAGCAAAACGTTTAGGCCGTAATCGCGTCATGCCTATGACGTAATCAAAGCCACTGGGTCATGCAACACGGCTCTATTTACTGGTAAGCGATTACCACCGGTCTATCGGTTTTACCTCCAATCGCTTTATCCCACATGGGTAGGATGGATTGGTATTACCCTGTGCAGTGTTTGTGCATAGGCCAAGATTGTCGAATTGAGTAATATACGCCTTGTGGGCTGGATATTGATTCAAACAAATGGAATTGATCCGCATGCCACTTGAAGTTTGCAGGAAAAATAGGGGCTGGTGGGCTAACTTTGCATTTTCTGGCCAGTGTTAAATGTGCCACGTAATCCTGATCCTGAAGCAGTAGACCAGACTTATTGGCTATTTTGTGAATATGTTTGGCAAGTATTAGATGTTCGGTTGCTGTTTGCTGGCAGCCTAGCCAAAACGCCTTAGGTTTTGACCAGTAACCCAGTTGATTGAGTGAAACATCAAACGCTGTGACGCTGGGCATTTCATCAATAAGGCGGTTTGTAATATCCAGTTGTTTGACGGACACATTACCCAAAAATGCCAAGGTCACATGAAAGTTGGCCGCAGGCACGGTGCCATCTAAATGGGGAAACGCTTTATTGCGCCAGGCATTTATAGCCAATTTAGTATTCGCGTCTGGCGATAAACCAAAAAATGCCCGCATACTGCTACCTCTTTTGTTTGTTATCATCTCAAGTAGATACTCTACGTAAAATTTTAGTTAAACCCAAAGAGATTTCATTTGTTACCTGTTGAACATATTTTACCCGCATTGCATCAACAACTCATTGTCGGTGATGCCATTGTTGTGGCTCCTCCGGGTGCGGGGAAGTCGACCTGTTTGCCTTT
>QIJM01000259.1 GCA_003232445.1 Paraglaciecola arctica | reverse complement strand
GTAATAACATCACAGTCACCACGCACCACTGCATTAAACCAAACGCTGCTGTTCTGATGCATCACGACTTTACCTACAACATGGGCACCTGGCGCAACAAATACGCCTTCTGCAACCTGAACATGATCATCGCCCAAAGAATAAATCATTGGTTATCTCCTATTTTACGCATTAGCCCCTCTTGCATGGTTGACGCGACTAACTTGCCCTCGCGATTAAAAAACTGCCCTCTGGCCAATCCTCTAGCACCACCAGAAAATGGGCTTTCAACACAATACAATAACCAATCGTCAAAATCGAAAGGGTGATGAAACCACATAGAATGGTCAATCGTTGCCATACGAAGATTTTTATCACTTGTAGACACGCCATGAGGGTGAAGTGCAGTAGATAAAAAGTGATAATCAGATGCGTATGCCAGCATCACTTGGTTTAGGTTGATATTGCCAGATAATACTTCTTGTGCCTTCATCCAAATATAGCGTTTTGGCGCTTGTACTATCGCTTTAGCAGGATCAACAAAGTCAACAGTGCGCATATCAATGGGTTTGTGATAACCGATGCTTTCGCACATACGTTCAGGCATATCTTGGGTGTTACCAAACACTTTGATATCTGACTCAATATCTTCCGGTGGTGGTACATTAGGCATGTCAGCATTTTGGTGCTCGAGGCCTTTTTCGGGCGTTTGAAAAGATGCCGTCATGTAAAAAATATTTCTTCCATTTTCATTTTGAATGGCTTTCACTCTTCTGGTTGAGAAACTACGGCCATCTCGCACGTTTTCCACGTCAAATACCACCGGCTTATTCGCATCACCAGGTAACAAAAAATAGCTATGGAATGAATGTGTAATACGGCCTTCAGGCAAAGTTAGCTGAGCGGCGGCAAGCCCCTGACCTAATACCTGCCCGCCAAATAACGCCCGATAGCCTAAATCCCAACTTTGACCACGAAACAAACCTTCTTCAAGTTTATCTAAGGTTAACAACTCTACTAGTTTTACTTCTGACATAAGCTCTCTATCTGCTCATTACACTAAGGTATTTTACCCTAAGTGTGTTGATGTGGATCCTTAGGGTAAAATTTATCAGGTAATTGACCTTGATGGGTAAAAAATCGCGTATCTTTGAACGGCAGTTTCATAAAACCCGAGATCCCAAGCCCTTCAATTGTCGGAATAAAATCAATGACATCTTTTAATAAACTCTTAAACTCCAATTCCAAACTATGATTTAGCAGCTTGTAATCACTATGTATTTTAAGGTGAGTAGGTAATGATTCAAAAATGATACATCCAGTATGGTGAATACTATTTAATTGCCTGATCACAGCCATTAACTGGATAGGTAGAGTTAATAATTCGTCAGGATCATCTCCATCTTCAAAATAGGAATGCATACGGCTGTCGTGCTCAGTGAGTGATACTGCATTCAATTCATAAGGAATTTGCATGCTTTTGTCAGGCATAAATGGACTGGTTTCATCATTACGTTCAATGTGTAAAGTATCGCGAGCGTTGAACATACAACACTTAAAAATGCCTATTCGGTTGATTGCTCTAGCAAAATGTACAACATTATTGAGAGACGCTTCGAAAGACTTTTGGAGCGCTGCATCATATAAATTCAGGCTAGAATCTATAAAAACACCCGTTTCTTCCCACCTTACCGCTAATCCCCCCACTACCGGATACTTACCTAAGCGGCTGACCGCAGCTATAAATGCTTTTTCGGTATCGCCCATGCCTTGCATATAGTTTTTATAATAGCGATCAAATTGAGCATCATCGATATATCTAAGTTCTTGCTCTGCTTGGTAGACCTCTATACGCAAAAATGACTTGCGAGAGCTGTAAACCACAGAATCGATTTCTTTGTTGTGAGGGCTAACTCTAGTCGGTATCAACGAAATATGCGGATGATGTATATTTTCATTCAACACCAAATTTTTCATGAATTGCATGTTATTAATGAAATAGTCACCACCTTGTTCACGTGACTTTGGCGAGTCACTCATCATCGCGGTTAACGTCTTGGCAAGTTCTTGGGGTAAGCCAAGGGAATTTGGGCTGATAACTTTATGCCCAAAACGACTCGATTGGCCTGATGCCAAGGCGTACAAAGTACTGGCCAAACCTTGTTCATCAAAGCGTACCGAAGACAAACCTCCATTTAATTGATCTTCACCGATAAAATACACGTCTCCCAAACGAGCATTGGTTTGCTGCATGTCACTGGACATCAAATCCATCACATTATTACCCACAAACTGCCCTTGCTGGTCGATTTGGGCAAAAACAGACGAGCCCCAATCTATTAGTCCCACTGTTTCACTGGTTTCATCAAACACAATATTCGAAGGTTTGATATCACCATGGACTATCGGTTTGGCTTGACCTTGTTGTTGATGCCCACGTAAATACAATAAAATATCAGCCAGTTGCGCCGCTATATTCATAACCAGATGCACTGGGAATGGGCCATATTTTAGAGAAATTTTCTCTAAGTCTTCGCCTTCAGCTCTGTCCATAACCAAAACAGATTGTTTTTGGATCCGCTGATATTCAATTAGCCTTGGTACGCGGGGATGGTTAACCAAGCTCAACATATAAGCTTCTTCTTCAAATCGGTCTTGAACGTGCTGAGGTAGATTTATCCGAGAAAACTTAAATACCTGTTGTTGAAGATGTGCAATGATTTCAGGATCATTTGCCTTTGAAACAGTTTCTGAAGAGGTTCCTGCAAAAGCAAACCCAAACGCGCCTTTGCCTATCATGTCTTTATAACCAAGTAGCTCGAGCTGCTCGGTACACAACTTAAACCAATCTTTTAGTTTTTTTGCATCCTTATGGGACAGCAAATAAATAGATTGTTCATCAGGGATATAAAAATGTTTTATATTCGCAGGTGTCAACATCGCAGGGTTACCAATTATTCCTCAATTAACCAATCAACTGAGTACGATGCGCTATCGTTTTGCGCCATTAATGGTGTGATCTCTTGTAAACTTTCTTTAATTTGTTTATCTAATTGCCAAGGTGCGTTAATGATGAGCATACCAGAGCCATACATGCCTTCAGCCTCATTTTCATTGGTTACGCGTAACTCTGTTTTAAGCATATTCTTAAAAGAGTACTGGCTTAAGCTTTCCAGCATAGCTTCACTTTTACCCTTTTTACTGAC
>QIJM01000007.1 GCA_003232445.1 Paraglaciecola arctica | reverse complement strand
CGGCGCAAGGCTTCAACTTGTATTTGACGCACTCTTTCACGAGTCAGGCCAATCTCTACCCCTACATCTTCTAAGGTTGAAGGTTCATAACCTAATAGCCCAAAGCGTCTTGCTAACACTTCACGTTGCTTAGGGTTAAGGTCTTCTAACCACTTGATGATATTTAGTTTGATGTCTGAATCTTGCAAATCTTCTTCAGGTCCATGACCTTTGTCATCAGCTATGACATCCAGTAGAACCTTATCATTTTCACCGCCAATAGGGGTGTCAACAGAGATAATCCTTTCGTTTAAACGCAACATTTTGGTGACGTCACGAACAGGCTTGTCGAGCGACTCAGCAATTTCTTCTGCAGTAGGTTCATGATCGAGTTTTTGGGAAAGCTCTCTAGCAGTCCGCAGATAGACATTTAATTCTTTTACTACATGAATAGGTAAGCGAATGGTGCGGGTTTGGTTCATGATTGCCCGCTCAATGGTTTGTCTAATCCACCAAGTAGCATAGGTAGAAAATCTAAAGCCTCGCTCAGGATCAAACTTCTCGACGGCTCGAATAAGGCCTAAATTCCCCTCTTCGACCAAGTCAAGTAACGCTAAACCGCGATTATTGTAACGTCGGGCTATTTTGACTACTAAACGCAGATTGCTCACGATCATACGTTTTCGTGATGCTTCATCGCCTTTTAAGGCTAGTCGTGAAAAATAGACTTCTTCTTCGGCGGATAATAGTGGGGAAAATCCAATTTCGCCTAAATACAATTGGGTGGCATCGAGGTTTTTGGGGGTATCTTCTTTATTAGATAGTATATTTTCTAACTGTTCTTCGGCTTTTTTTTCGGCCTTGGCAAGTTCTCGCTCTACGGCATCTTCAATATCGCTAAAAGCATTAACTTCCATTACAACTGTTTTTTCTTGATCCATGATTATAACTCCTTAACGGTAGTGTTTATCCAATTTCTCCTCATAGATTGTTATTATTTGTTGTTATTATCTGCTAGGTAGATAGCGCAAAGGATCAACGGATTTTCCTTTGTACCTTACTTCAAAATGAAGCTTAACCTTGTTGGTTCCACTTCTACCCATAGTGGCAATTTTTTGGCCTGCCGTTACCCACTGCTGTTCTTTTACTAACATTTTGTCATTATGTGCATAGGCTGTTAAATAAGCGTCAGAATGCTTGATAATGACTAATTTTCCAAATCCACGTAATGCATCGCCCGTGTATACTATTTTCCCATCGGCGGCGGCCAAAATTGGTAGCCCAAGTTTCCCTGAAAAATCTAAGCCTTTGTTGCCTTGTTCTTTGGCCGAAAAACCGCGTGAAACAGTTTCAATTGTAGGCCAATGCCAACTCTTAACTCGATCAGGAAATTGACCGATAGCAGATCCAATTGGATCCTTGTTTAAGTTTTGTTGACTTTCACCATACGCCTGCTTTTTGGAAGGGTCAACAGATTGATTTGAAATTATTTTTAAAGTCTGACCAGTACTCTTGTTCGACTTAGAACGTATTGTCTTTGGTAGCTCGACTAGAGTCAAAAGTTGCCCAGGTCGTATTTGATAGGGAGGTGAAATTTTATTTATTCTTGCTAAGTCTCTGTAATCGTTACCTGAATACCAAGCAATAGAATATAGGGTATCGCCAGCTTTGACTTGATATGTCTTGGCTGAATAGGCCTGTTGTTCAAAATCTCTAAATGTTTTACCTTGATAAAGCTCAGAAACTGGCGCTGGTTGACTGCGATTTGAGCAGCTGCTATTGATTACGCAATAAAATAAAATCCCTATATATAGGGATGAATTTTTAAACCAAGCTGTTTTTCGGTTAATGATCTTCATTAAGTATCAGCGGATTTCTGGCCTATTTTTTCTAGCGCAATAACCATTCCCATACCCAATATCATTAACAATACGGCGTACCACATATAGGCGGGTTGAGTGTGTAGTGTTTCAAACGTGTGTGGCAATATATTGTTTTGTACTAGGGGTATTTCTTTACCATGGCGATCAATCACTGACTCAATGGTTTGTTTCCAAGGCCAAACCTTGTTCAAAGAGCCCAGCATAAACCCTCCCAATAAGGCCAAGGTCATTGTTTTGTAATGCTTAAACATCCAACTTAGTACATGGGAAAAACTTAATAAACCTGCT
>QIJM01000121.1 GCA_003232445.1 Paraglaciecola arctica | reverse complement strand
CGCAACTTTGTCGCCACGCTTAATGTAACCGTAACCTGTATGAGCCGAGTCTGGCACAATGCCGAAAGTAACTAATTTACCTTGTTTGGCTAACGCTTCGGCCTGAGTGATGGCTTTATGAAATTCCGGTGTATCATTTATCAGATGGTCGGCGGCTAAAATAAGTAAAATCGGATCTTCACCATTTAGCGAGGCATGCAGAGCAGCCAAAGCAATAGCAGGTGCGGTATTACGCCCCATAGGCTCGAGCAATATACCTCCATGTTGGATATTCTGTTGACGAAGTTGCTCTGCGACTAAAAAGCGATGAGCGTCATTACAAATCACTATTGGTTGATCAGCACCTGAGCCTGCTAGCCTTGCAATGGTGTCTTGCAACATGGTCAAATCACTAGTCAGACTTAAAAACTGCTTAGGTAACGCAGCTCTCGATTTAGGCCATAAACGACTACCACTTCCACCAGCTAAAACAACAGGTTTCATCACACATTCCTTTTTGATTTGTTTTGATTTGTCTTAATTTGTCAAGGCAACAAAATTGCTACGAATTTATATAGCTGAATAGTATTAAAGCTTGACGGGTTATTCAATCAAGAACAAGCAAACAAGCCTACTTTATTCATATTTTAATTAAATAACATTGTCTGAAAAAGGTAAGCGACTCCATTGGAGTGATACACCTTGGCTAAACCTCTTTAAACTCCCACTGAATCCGTCATTTTGAGGTGGTATTGGTATATAATCGTTCTCGAATAAGTTTTATTGATGTGAGTTTATGGATCAGCAACAACAAACAACTGAGCAACGTTTTGCTGGCACCCAACGCTTGTACGGCGTGTCAGGAACAGATATTTTACGCAAATCACATGTCTGTGTGGTTGGCATTGGAGGCGTTGGATCTTGGGTGGCCGAGGGGTTAGCGAGAACGGCTCTTGGGCATATCACCTTGATTGATCTGGATGACATATGTGTCACTAATACCAACAGACAAATCCATGCACTGCAGGATACTGTTGGTGAGGCAAAGGTAGAAGCCATGGCTCAGCGGATTGTGCAAATTAATCCAGCTTGTCGAGTCAGTCAGATTGAAGACTTTGTCACGCCGGATAACGTTTCAGAATTACTCAATAACACATATGACTATGTTGTGGACGCGACAGATAGCATAAAAGCGAAGGCGGCCATGGTAGCCCATTGTAAGCGAAATAAAATCCCTATCATTACCATTGGTGGCGCTGGAGGACAGATTGATCCAACCCAAATTGCAGTGACTGATCTCAGTAAAACGACTCAAGATCCTTTGGCGGCAAAATTACGTTCAGAACTACGCAGGTTTTATAACTTCAGTACCAACCCCAAAAGACGTTTTGGCATAGACTGTGTTTTCTCAACTGAGCAACTAAGATATCCCCAAGCAGATGGCACCGTTTGTATGAACAAAACTCTGACCAGCAGTAGCGGTTACGGCTACTTTTGGTTTTGTTGCCTCGGCAAGGGTAATAGACAAGTTAATCAGTAAAAGCAGCCCTTTAACGAAATGACATTTCTAATCGACAAATTAGCTAATAAGCAACACAATAGTCATATAAAAGACGGATAGAGACAGAATATGCGAATGACATCGGCAGAACTGACAGATTTAATGATAGACAGCGCGCAAAATGCGATAACCACTACAGAAGAAGAGTTTAATCTTACCTTGGATGGATCTAATCAAAGCATCGATCTGGTGGATGATGTGATTTTAAGCTGGTTAGGCCGATATAAAGATCAAGCATTAGAAGAAAACGCGGTGTTCACAATTTGTAATATCTACGGTGCCTATATAGGCGAGATTTTTCGCAATAAGGTGGGAGGCAACTGGGCTTATGACGAATCCGATCCTGACGCACCTTATGTAGTACTGAACTATGCAGGCAGTACTTATGCATTTGCTGGTATTTGTTACCAACGGTTGGTGAATGATAGTCAAATCAGTGTCAGGAGTTATTATGACCAAGCACTGGCCAATAATTTACAATAGATGCTAGAACCTTTATTTTTAATAAAGTGGTTTTGCTGCTGGCGTTATCGGGATAGATCTTTTCCAGTCCATTAACATCAGCTGTGTGTGTTTATCTTTTACTAAAAAGTAAAAAATTAGCGAATCAATTAGCAATGTAAGAGCAATTACCCATGAGAATTGCCAATGCTCTATGCTAGCCAGCATAATATGCAGACCTAAGTCAGCTAACACAGAGAAGATTAATAACGGTTTGATACAAGAAAACATCCAACATCTATCTGCATACCAAATTTTTTCTCTAAACCCCAAAAGCAGTAATGCCACAAAAGCCAGAAAAGCGATGGCGAGGCTGATATAAAGATACTGTTTTTCAGGATAAAACAGCGCTAACAATTGTTCACCATTTTCTCTAACTGAAACCGAACCAATTAATATCAGCAGACTTCTAGATAAAAACACGATACAAAAATATAAAGCCGCAGCAGGTTTCACTCTGCCGGCATCATCGTAATATTTAAGAGGGAGTAACAGTTTCATTGTTGGGGGTTTACAAACTCATAGATGTTATACCAATCCATCCTAACAATTGTTATGCCTTACGCAATACACTACGAATTTCAGCTAAAACATCATCGGCATCAGAAAGGCTAGTGACCGAGCTATATACGTGCATATTAGAGCGAACATCAACCTTTTCTCCACTGTCGGCTTTAAAGCTTACATCGGCTAAGACTTTTTGTATTCTTGAGAATAACTCTTGCGCTATCACATCTTCAATATTGGCTAAACAAACAATAAACTGGTCTGCGCCAACACGCCCAACGATGTCTTTTTCTCTGGTTACATGCTTTAAACATTCAGCGACTTGTTTCAGGGCCAATTCACCCGCCTTGTAACCGTACTCAGCATTGACGGCAGTAAAGTTACTCACATCAAATAGGGCTAGTGCGTTAACCTTTTCGCCTATGGGTGCTTTTACCTTTTTAATTTTAGCGACTACAGAATGTTCGTTAGACAGCCCTGTAAGAGGATCAGTGGCTAACTTGCGCAGATAACTCCTACCAAAAGTTAGGTAACCTAAACCTGTCAAACCTAGAATAGTCATTAATACCAATAAAATGATCTGCAAGCGCCGCTCTTCCGCTTCGGCTAAACTCGTTTCTAAGCCTATAATCTCATTATGCAAGTTAGCCACGCCCAGAACACGCGCTGATTTTTGTTGATTTTTAAGCTTATCTAAAGAGATATAAGAATAGTTATCAAAACTTACTTTTGCTGCTTCAACATCACCCAAAAACAAGTGGGCTTTAACCAAAAATCCTACGTAATGAGTATGCTTAGACAGCCGAGCTGGCATAGCAAAATTGTTGTCATTTTGTTTCAATAAAAAATTTTCGACACACGTTCTGTCTTCATCGTGCAAACACAGTGCAGCTGTATGCCACTCGTGCAATCTCTGCATAGTGTGATTAGAAATCTGTTTTAGGAATACATCCCAGCTACGCAAACTCTTACGTAAAGATTTATAATCGTTAGTGCGGTACGCTTGGCGGCTTTGGGCAAAGTGATACCAACTATTGGTTAAAGGTGTATTGA
>QIJM01000370.1 GCA_003232445.1 Paraglaciecola arctica | reverse complement strand
TTAATGAACTGTCACAAGCTGTGCAAATTTGGCACTAGTATACTCGGTAAAACCGTCTTTTTCTCTAGTGATCAGCAATACTGCAATATCGTAGGTTTCTGCCAGTTCTAATGCTTTTTCTTTACCCATGATATTCAGTGCTGTTGCCAAGCCATCAGCTGTCATAGAGGATGGATGAACCACGGTCACAGAGACTAAGTTGTGGCTAATAGGGTAACCGGTCTTTGGGTTGATTAAGTGAGAATAACGCACACCATCCTGCTCATAATAGTTACGATAATCACCAGAGGTTGCCACCGCGTTTTGGCCAATGCTGATAAGCTTTTGTACTGAGCGTTGTATTGTTTCAGGTTTTTCAATAGCAATTTTCCACGGTATTCCAGAAGCTTTTACACCAGCCAAGCGCATCTCGCCGCCAATCTCCACTAAGAAATTGTCGATTTTGTAGGCCTGTAGGAGCAGTGACAGTTGATCCACGGCGTAACCTTTGGCAATGGTCGATAAGTCCACATAAAGTGATGTGTCGGCTTTACTGACCCAAGATAGTCCAATGGTCAATTTGTCTAATCCGATCTGCTGCTGAGTCGTTTTAATAAGTGTATCGGAGGGGATTTTTTCTGGACGACTTTGTGGACCAAATCCCCAAAGGTTGACTAAAGGCCCAATAGTCACATCTAGTAACCCATTACTCATATCGCCCAATCGTTTTGCTTCATTCAATACTTCAAGGGTCTGAGCCGACATTGGGAAAGGCTCAGTACTACTCCATTGGTTAAAACGGCTTAGCTCAGAGTCTTGAATATAGGTTGACATCAATTGGTTAATATCAAACAACAATTGGTCAATTTGTTGTTTTAATTTCTTTTCGTTTATGCCTTCAATAGTCACAAATTTTACATTGTAGATAGTGCCCATAGTAGGGCCTGTTAGATGAAGTTCGTCTACTGGAGCGGGGGTGCAAGAGGCCAAGATTGTCGTAATGAAAACAATCAGAAACTTTGCTTTTAAAAATGTTCGCATACTGTCTTTTGGAGCAATGTGTTGTTAAGTTAGCATTATAAAGTTAACCGCCGAAATCATCTAACATAATGTTTTCGTCTTCCACGCCTAACTCTTTAAGCATATTAATAACAGCCGCGTTCATCATTGGCGGGCCACACATGTAGAATTCACAATCTTCAGGTGCGGGATGATCTTTCAGATAATTTTCCAACAACACATTATGTATAAACCCTGTATCACCTTCCCAATTAGGTTGAGGATCAGATAAGGCAACATGCCACTTAAAGTTATCATTTTCTTTTTGTAGCATATCGAAATCTTCTACGTAGAACATCTCACGCAAAGAGCGGGCACCGTACCAGAAAGTAATTGGACGAGAAGAGTTCAATCTACGCAGCTGGTCAAATATGTGCGAGCGCATGGGTGCCATACCTGCACCACCACCAACAAATACCATTTCAGCATCTGTTTCTTTAGCGAAGAACTCACCAAATGGACCAGAAATAGTGGCTTTATCGCCTTCTTTCAAACTCCAGATGTAAGATGACATTTTACCTGCAGGTAAAGACAAGTTATTAGGTGGTGGCGAAGCAACTCGCACGTTCAACATAATAATGCCTTCTTCCTCAGGGTAATTAGCCATTGAATAAGCACGGATCGTTTCGTCATCTACTTTAGATTCGATCTTAAAGAAACCAAAGCGCTCCCAATCACCACGATATTTTTCAGGAATATCGAAGTCTTTGTATTTAACATGGTGAGGTGGCGCCTCAATTTGAATATAACCACCGGCACGGAAAGGTACACTTTCGCCATTAGGTATTCTCAGTATAAGTTCTTTGATAAAAGTGGCTTTGTTGTCATTCGAGATAACTTCACAGTCCCACTTTTTGATACCAAAAATTTCTTCTTCTAGCTCAATGTCCATATTCTCTTTAATAGACACCTGACAAGATAACCGACAACCCTGTTTAGCATCTTTTTTGCTGATATGATCTACCTCAGTAGGCAAAAGCTCTCCGCCACCGGCTTTAATATCAACACGACATTGACCACAAGTGCCACCACCACCACAAGCAGAAGAAACAAAGATACCAGCGTTAGCCAAGGCACCTAAAAGTTTGTCACCGGGCTGAGCGGTGATTGATTCTTCAGCGCCACCATTAATAGTAATGGTTATCTCGCCTTCTGGTACCAATTTAGATTTTGCAAACATGATGATAAACACTAACGCTAAAACGATAGTGATGAACATACCTACACCAAGATAAATTTCATTTAGATTCATTTATATATTCCTCACAGAGCCGTTTACAGCGCGATACCAGTAAATGATTGGAAACCAAGCGCCATCAGTCCAGTGATCATAAACACTGAACCTAAACCCCTTATACCTTCAGGCATATCTGCGTATTTAAGTTTTTCACGTACGGCAGCAAGCAGAGTGATCGCAATTGCCCAGCCTAAACCACTGCCAATACCGTAAACAAGACTTTCACTGAAGTTATATTCACGTTGTACCGCGAATGCAACACCACCAAAAATCGCACAGTTTACTGTGATAAGAGGCAAGAATATCCCTAGTGCGTTATATAACGCAGGGAAAAACTTATCCAAGGTCATTTCCAATATTTGTACTAACGCAGCTATTACGCCAATGAAAGTTAAAAAGCTCAAAAAGCTTAAATCTGCTTCGGGGAAACCAGCCCAGCTCATTGCTCCGGGCGCTAAAATATTGACATATATGACTTGGTTAACAGGTACCGAAATCCCTAAAACAACGATGACTGCTACACCTAAACCCATGGCAGTTTTTATTTTTTTGGATACTGCCAAAAAAGTACACATACCTAGGAATAAAGACAACGCCATGTTTTCAATAAAAACAGATTTTATAAAAAGACTAATATAATGTTCCATGAATTATCCCTTTGGCTCAACTTGTGCTGGACGTATAGTACGGATTGCCCAGATGAGGCCACCAATCAAAAAGAACGAGCTGAAAGGTAAAACTAATAAACCATTACCTTGATACCAGCCTCCGTTTTGAATCAAAGGTAAGATTTCAAAACCTAATAGCGTACCAAAACCAAATAACTCTTTGATTGTACCAATGATTATTAATACTACTGAATAGCCTATGCCGTTACCAAGGCCATCGAGAAACGACATAAAAGGTGGGCTCTTCATGGCGTAGGCTTCTGCCCGCCCCATGACAATACAGTTAGTAATTATTAAGCCAACAAACACCGAAAGCTGTTTGGATATCTCGTAAGAGTATGCTTTGAGTACTTGGTCGACCACTATTACCAAAGAGGCAATAATCGTCATTTGAATAATAATCCGCACACTCGATGGTATATGGTGACGGATAAGAGAGATAAATAAGTTAGAAAATGCGCATACAACAGTTA
>QIJM01000634.1 GCA_003232445.1 Paraglaciecola arctica | reverse complement strand
AGTCATCAAACAAAATTTAGCTGGCGTGTTATTTTATTAAAACTCAAGTTGTTAGGTTACGACTTTGCTGGGTCTCTGCCCCGCCGGCAGGGATCCGGCAAAGTCGCACCAAGCAAAGGCGGCACCCGTGCAGAGGGATGCAAAATAATTCACCAAAAGCAGTTGATGATGCCTTATTGCAGCCAAGTTGCGTGAAATACTGAGGAAAAAGCTCATTATTGCGTTTATCAGGCGAGAGGAATTCTCAGGTTAGGTTAATAACCCGTATTAAAGAGCAATGAGAGCCGTGAGAGTGCTAAATGCCGATAGCTTGCATGGCTAAGTGCGGCTTTCTGGCAAAGGCACGTGTTGCTTGTGCAATATTGTCACCCAGCTTCAGTAACCGACACACGCTGATCACTAAATTTCTAAGTGCCGCCATCATTCTAGGTCCCTGCTGAGTTCTAACCTTGGAGCGATCCTCATCGAAAGTCACATCACGCACGTAGTGCTCGCGATTCTCGATTCCCCAGTGGCCACGATTATAATTGAGCACCTCTTCAGGCGAGGCTTGCTGTGGCGTTAAGCTCGTGACACCGCAAACCAATTCGTGTCGTTCTTTACCGGTTTTTATGCTGGTTGTGAGTCTTTCGATTAAAAATACTTGTTGGACATGCGGAAAATTAACGTAATCATTTAATGCCGTGCTAGTCCAGATGCGCCGTATTTCCAGGCGACCATGGCCCTTTTCAATGGTTTCATACTGATAAGGTTTTTTCTCCAATGCGAGACTCTGGATATCTTTTTTGAGCGTGGGTTGATTGTCTTTGACTGTTAGGACGTAGTTTGCTTTTTTTTTACAAGATGAGCAGCGGTTTCTTTTTGAGTATGTAGCGCGTCGGCTGTGATCACTTTGCCTTGAATATTGAGCGGTTCTAATAAGGTTTTGAGTTCTGGAATTTCATTGGTTTTTGAATCAATCTCTGTTTGTGCAACGATCACGCCTTGCCCATGTAAAAAAGCACTGAGCAGATTGACTTGATGACCGTCTGCATCCTTTGCGTTTTTAAGCACTTTGCCATCAACAGCGATTGCAGAATTATCTTCACCTGTGATTGAATAAATCCAATCACCTAATCGGCGGTCAATTTCCTTGGCATCCGCTGTTTGCAAGGTGCGGCGAATGCATGCTTCGCTCGGTGCCACAAAACGCTTATTTTTACGATCGTAAAACGTTTTAAAGCGTTTTAATTGATTTTGATTGCAGGCACCTGACCATTCGCCCATCGCAGTAAAGCTTCTTGCACCGCTTAATACTGCGCAAATCGATATTCCAATCACTGAGCGTAATGAGTGGCGAATGCCTTTAGGCTTGCGTTGCTCAGGTAATTGTCTCAGCACTTCCACTAATGCATCAAGCTGTACTTGTGTGAATTTTATTGCCATCATTTTTCCCGTCAAATGTGTGGGCAGCGTTGGACTTGTTAGCCAATGCATCCCTGCTTTATCAATGACTTTGATAAACGTTAACTTGGGGTTTCCATGATAGATATAGTGCTTAGCGCTTTTACGAAATCCTTGTGTGTCTCCTAAATATTCCCAGCCCGCAGCTTTGTAACAACTCCCAACAAAACGTTGGGGGTCAACAAAGGTTTCAGCAAGTACCACAGGGTGACCGTGATAAACTTGCCAGTCTTGACTTAAACGCTTGATATTTAACGACAGTATTTTTGAGGCTAAGTTTTTAATCCGTATCGAGGGTAAAATTAAAAATCGGATGTTGTTGGCTATTAAGTGAAGGCGAGGAGCTTTCACCTGCATTCGCCAACCAATCCGCCGATCTCTCACGCCACAATGCAGTGCGGCTGAACCCCAGCCTAGCAAAGCGACCCACTGGTCTTCTACCGTCGCTACATAGCGCAATGATTTGCCAATCAACGATCGGAATCCCAGGTAATGGTGTGCCTTCATCAGGCTATCCCAGCGTGCTTTCTCCGCAGCCGCAATCGGGCGAACGGTGACTTTTTGCACCCAATTTCCTGTCTGTGTTATTTGTTCAAGTGTTTTCATCCAGGCCATTTAAACACACGATGACGGGGAAAACCAGCTTTTCTTTGTTTATCTTTGCTTATCAATTAGTTATTGGCGTTAATGCCGTAGCCCTGAAATAGCCCCCACCCTCCTTGACATAT
>QIJM01000677.1 GCA_003232445.1 Paraglaciecola arctica | reverse complement strand
TTTCAGTCAGTAACAGTAATGGATCAAAAGCCACTGCCAGTATTAACAACAATACCTTGACAGTTGATGCAGTGGCAGATGGCACCACTACAGTCACGGTAACTGCAGATGATGGTAACGGAGGTACCGTTCAGGATGATTTTATAGTTACGGTAATTGCTGCCAATGTAGCACCTACAGTCACCAATGCCATCGAAGATAGTGAGCTGGTAGTTGGTGAAGACTTTACTATAGACCTCACCACAGTTTTCAGTGATGCAGATGGTGATGCTCTGAGCTTTTCAGTAAGTAACAGCAATGGATCAAAAGCCACTGCCAGTATTAACAACAATACCTTGACAGTTGATGCAATGGCAGATGGCACCACTACGGTCACTGTTACCGCCGACGATGGTAACGGAGGTACCGTTCAGGATGATTTTAAGGTTAGCGTTTCAACGGTAACAGCATTACATGATGTCAAAGAGTTGCCAAAAGAATTTGCACTTTTGCAGAATTACCCTAATCCATTCAAAGGATGGACCACATTTCCCTTCACCCTGCCCCAGGTAAGTGAAGTAACTATATCAGTTTATAATACCTTGGGTAAAAAGGTTGAGGAGTTAACATTAGGCAAGTTACAGGCAGGTTATTTTGAAACGCCTTTTAATGCAACGGGATTTGCTAGTGGTGTTTACATTTACAGGTTAGAAACTAGGTACTACAAAGAATCAAAGTTCATGATTATTCAAAGGTAATCACTTGCCAATCTTAATCAAACCACTGAAGTCGAAGGTCACTTTTGGTTGAACGTCCGCTAACGACCCAGGCTGTGTGAAAACGTAAAAACGGCCTTATGTAGTCACCTTTAAGCTCGACTTTATTTCGGAGGCGGATTGAGTGCGGGTGTCAGCGATAAAATGCGCAATTGAGCTAAATGAATTTAATTTGACAACATGTCCAAATCAAACTCTATGCCACACTCTATACTCAAACTCACACTCACACTCTATTTGCCCAGGTGGCGGAGGCGGAATTGGTAGACGCGTTGGTCTCAAACACCAATGTCTTCACGGACGTGCCGGTTCGACCCCGGCCCTGGGTACTGAAACGGCCTTTATGTTACATTAGAGGCCGTTTTTTATGTTGTATTGAGTTTTTGTTGAGCTATTGGTGAGCCAACGGAATCATTGTAATAATCAGTCACAATCTTTTATTTTTAGTATTTATGAAACAAATATTTGCATATACGCAACCTTTTTGATTCATTTATGTTATATTATTACCTGATCAGCGTACCTTTTGCGGCATAATAATTGCATTTTCTATTGTTAAAAAAACGTAATTTGTAAGTACACTATCATTTCCCCATAAAATGGATAGCATTACTAAAAACGATGAACTACGAGAGGATCTTACTCGTTTTATTCAAGCCATTGAAACAATAAAAAATACTGCATCTAGTAGCGAGGAGTTACTTGATCTTGGAGTAAAGGATAGCTTCGCACAGAATATCGAAGATATGAGAAAAAAACCTCTAGAAAGCATGTTTCAAATGCTAGTTGTTGCGGAAAGCGGAGTCTTGTCATTTCTTATCTCATCCTTTAACACCATGCTTAAGGCTCAAGAAGAGTACATTGAAAAGGCTGTTCTGTCAAGTGATGAAAATTCGGTAATTCAGTACTCTATCTTGCTCAAAGAGGATTCAGTTGTGATCAGGAACCGTTTTTACGATATATTAGACAGTTATAAAGAGCTTAGTTTTTCAAATCGTGTTAAGGTCGTATTTCACTTTGTGGAAAAGTCACTCTTTAAGTCAGTAAAAGTTGTGGATGAAGTTATATGAGGTTTAGATTTTTAGAATGGAGGAACACATTAATCAATCAAACTCGAACTACGACTGCCTCCATCACCTAATCCAGATATCTCCTGATGAGTTTTTCGATTGGAAAATAACAATATCTTTCTACAGTGCATTACACTGCATTAAAGCTATGCTTGCTAAACGGGGAAACAAAGTAGTAAGTCATGAGGAGATTGAGAATTTAATTAGCCACCGTCGTAATCCTCAAAAATCGCCGGTAACGAGTACTTGTTGGGAACATTATAGGTTTCTACAGAATACCAGCGAGGCTTCACGTTATAACGGATTCAAAGATAGATCTACTTGGATTGAACACCAGAAAAAGGAATTGGATAAGTGTTTGGTGTCTCTAGAGTATATCCGTAAATATGTGCACCACAAACACAAGGTACCTGTGTTGAAGGAACAACCCAAATAAGCCCCATCACCTCACAGTGACAGAGTCGTATGAAGGAAATGTTAAGGGATTCCCCGACATTTGAAAATCTAAGAACTACATTTCGGATGCTTGTTTTGCCTGCTTAGCGGATTTTGCCAATTTCGCCTAGTGCTCTATCCATTTGTTCATCTCCTGTCAACTGCTTGAATTCTCGGAAAGGATGATGAAGACGGGTACCCCATCTTTGTTGATGTCACTACCGATCGTCTGGGTATGGTAATTACTTATATTGAATGAAAAGGGGGATGGGGTAAAGGTAAGCACAGGCCAATTTCACTCATTCCTAATAAAAAAACCCGCAATAACTAAACTGCAGGGCTATGGCCCATATCAACCAGCTATGATAAAATATGGGTCTGGTAAGTTAAGTATTCCCAGCAAAATACATCGCATTCCTGATATAAAATTCTACTTCACCGGCCGTCTGGATCTCAGAAGTTGTCAGCGCATAAGGATTAATGGGAATTGTTAAGAGAAATTTATCAATAACGGGTGTTCTAAGAATCCCGTAAATTCTGAATTTCTGAACCATCTGCATCACTAATTTTTTTCTGTGAGACCGCAAGTATTACACTTTCATTGGTTGAATAACCAACCATTTTTTAGTATGTTCATTTCTTTTTACTAAATCAGGAAAATTCCAACCAAATTGTAGGTTAAAACCCGGATATAACCGATGAAAACATTATTCATAACCAATTCCCTTTTATTAAATGCAACGGTTTTTTGCCTAGCCATTATGGGTTTGAATCAATGTAGCCAGTCTATCAAAACACCTGCCGGAGATCCTGATAATGGTGGACTTTTCCTTCCTGATAATTTTGAGGCGCTGGTGGTTACCGACAGTATTGGTCAAACCAGGCATATTGTGGTAAACGACAACGGAGATATTTATGCTC
>QIJM01000093.1 GCA_003232445.1 Paraglaciecola arctica | reverse complement strand
TGTTGGTTGCCAACGAAACCCGCATCTCCGCCATCATTTCCGAATCGGCCCTGCAAACCGCCGTGCGCGCCTTGCACGCGGCCTTTAACCTCGCTACGCCGCCGGATTAAACGCTTCGCGCAACCGTCGGGACCTGTCGCATAAAGCAATCGCCCCTGTCCATGGCCATCTCAAAACGCGCAGCAATATCGTTGGGAATCTGAAGCATGAGAGGGTGCACTGTGCGGAATAACAAACAGTGCAGCATGTTATCCCGCAAGTATTATTCGAAGTTTTACCCGCTTGCGGGTATAATCCACAAGTAGTAAGTTGTACGGAATCCATGGAATCACTGGTTAGGTGATAAACAAGTCATGGAGAAATAATTGTTGTTCTCAGTAAATCCATTAGTTGAGCACAGGCGCGTCACAAAGGAACTTGCTCGTTCACTGAAGAAGTCTGATGTCTATCACTGGCTCTGTGAGAATGGATACTTTCCTGAAAGCTATGTTCTACCACCATGCTTTAAGATGGTTAAGAGACCCATAAAACCAAAGGTTTATTATAAGGTAAAAAGTAAAGGGAAAAAATATAAAGTAGATCGTACAGAATGCATTAATGTCCATTTTCCGAAGACAGAATATACCGATAGAAATTTTGGATTAATAGACCCTAGAATTCATAATGATATTGCATATCACATATCTAGAAACTGGTTAGCTCTTGTTGAGGCAATGATACCAAAACAGAGTAATGTGGCTTCATATACATTCCCTGTTCCAATAAATTCTGGGAATCAAGGAAGAATTGGTTGCTTAAGAAGTGGAAGGATGATATATGAATTTATTGGAATGATAGATAAAGATATTACATCAATAGCATACAAATACAGCCATATTGTCAAGGCAGATATAAAAAGCTTTTACCCATCGCTTTACACTCATAGCATCCCGTGGGCATTACACGGAAAAAAATTTATCCGTAAACCGGTAAATCTACATAATTTTAAGTTACTAGGCAATCGTCTTGATAGGCTTTTTCAAAATGCAAATGATGGCTGTACAAATGGCATTCCAATTGGTCCCGTAGTTTCAGATATAGCCGCAGAAGTCATTGCCGCTGCTGTTGACGTTGAATTTACAAAAGGAATAAAAAGCGCAGGCATCGACTGTGATACTGTTCGTTTTAAGGATGACTATCGAATACTTGCTAAATCAAAATCTGATGCAAGAAGAATAATAAAAATACTTCAAACATCTTTAAAAGAGTACAACCTTGAATTAAGTGACGAGAAGACCAGTATATCAATACTACCCGATGGTCTATTTCGCGAATGGGCTTCTCGTTACCACGCAGTCCACCCAAGAAAACGGGCTCGCTACTCGTGGAAAGAATTCCGAGAACTATATTTGTCAGTAATTCAAATTGACAGAGTCTGCCAAGGTACGGGAGTTATAGACAGATTCCTTGCTGATATTGTTAGTAAAAAGGGCAATCTTAAGGTTGGTGTATCCGAGTCCAATCTAGAAAAAGTGATAAGCATGTTATTAATGCTTGGGACTCTACGAATAAAATCATTCCCTAAAATTATGGCAATATTGGAGTTAGTATTAAAAAGTCCTCTTGGGATTATCCACCAAGCACAAATTGTTGAGTACTTGGAGCAATATTTAAATACGTTATCTAATGAGGAAGAAAGAAATAAATATCTTATTTCATGGATAAGCTATTTTCTTGTCAGCAATAATTTGCACAAATTATTATCATTTAAGCCAGTATATAAAGACCCTATTACAAAATCCATATTTAACAACCGTGGAAGTATTTTCAATCATTGTAAGGAATATAAACTCTTTATTGGCTGTAGAACGATATCCAAAAAAGTCACTATGCTAGAGTACTTAGATGTTTTTAATCCGCCAAAAATCACCTAACAAAAGCATCCAGCGGTTGTCAAAAGCTGCGTTTCACTACCCGTGAGGAGTGGCTTGAATTTCTGGGATTCAGTATCGGCGTCGTCAAGGCGAGCCAGTCTGGGAAATACTTCCCGCTGGTCGAACCATCCGACAAAGCGATGCAATCCATAAAACAGAAAATCAAGTTTTACACTCGGCGGGACATGAACCCTGTCCCAATAGATGCCATTGTAGGCAAGCTCAATCAAGCAGCCCGAGGCTGGAGCAATTACTTTCATT
>QIJM01000028.1 GCA_003232445.1 Paraglaciecola arctica | reverse complement strand
TCGCCAAACAAACCCTGCCATTCTTCTTGTGTATAGGTATGTAGAGCTAAAGCATGGATGTCATTTGCTAACTCTTCTTTTAATACTGCATTAACCGCTCTGTGGCGTTTTATCAGGCGTTCGCCACTAAAAGTAGGAGTGACGATCACCACTTTAAAATGGCTCTCAGACCCAGCGGGTACATTGTGCATAGCACTTTCATTGATGACTTCAAGGTGCTGTGGATTGAAGTGACTGAGTAATTTTTTTTCAATGTTATTTTGAATCTTCATATATTCTCCACAGTAAACACATCCTAAATTAGCTTTTGTTTTTATAGCATAATTTTAGCTTTTAAAAGGCAGTGTAACATTTTGCTTTTGACTAAATCAGTGACACAAATTATAACTCACCGACGGCTGACGATATATTTTTTGTTCGTTCTAGCCCTTTGAAAGGAAACGGCCATTCCTTCAGGACTACGCCTCGATTGAAAGTCGCTGGTGCACTCTGAGTGGCTAATTGTTAGGATGGATTGGTATTATCATATTGTGATCCAAACAGTGACTGCTGCATAACCCATCAAATTCGGACAAAAATGAATACCAGTTTAACGCTTTTAGACAGAAACTTGCAGTTAGTTAGGTACCCGCAAAATTTACAACATCCGAGTTGGCAGGCTTGGGATGCTGCAGACGAGTACCTAATTGAATATGTTGAACAGAACATTCAAAATTTGCCGAGTCAATCGCTCAGCATTTACAACGATGATTTTGGTGCCTTAGCTTGCTGGTTTGCTGATGCTAAACCAATGTGGGTGAGTGATTCTTACGTTGCTAAGCAATCTTGTTTGGTTAATCTACAGCAAAATAATATCCCCATTGAGTCAGTGACATTTTTTGATTCAGTCACCCAAGTAGACTCTCCAGCAGAACTGGTTTTACTCAAAATCCCCAAAACCACCGCTTTACTTGAGCAACAATTAATTGACTTACAAACAAGGGTTTCATCGTCAGCAAGAGTGATAGCAGCAGGCAAAGTCACACTAATACAAAAATCTACCTTAGCCTTGTTCGAAAAATATTTAGGGTTCACCACCACCTCATTGGCCAAGAAAAAAGCGCGCTTAATTTTTTGCCAACCTACAGGCAGAAAATCTCATCCAAGCCCTTATCCAACCATTTGGTTTACCGATAAGCATCGGTTTGAAATCAGCAATTTGGCGAATGTGTTTGCCCGTCAGCAACTGGATATTGGCGCAAGGTTTATGCTCGAATACTTGTCCAAGTTACCTGACTTAGACAATAAAACCGTCATAGACTTAGGTTGCGGTAATGGTGTGTTGGGCCTGTATATCCTCAGTCAAAATAAACAGACTAAGGTGGTGTTTGTTGATGAGTCTTATATGGCGGTTGCTTCTGCTAAACATAACGTATTGGTTAACCTGCCTGAAAAAGAGCATCAATCAGAGTTTATCGTGAGTAATTGCTTAGATGACTTTACGGAAAAGTCTAAATTATCTGAAGTGGACATAGTGTTGTGTAACCCACCTTTTCACCAACAAAATGCCATTACTGAGCATATTGCTTGGCAAATGTTTAAAGATGCCAAATCCGTACTTCAAAATGGCGGGCAGTTGTTTGTGGTGGGTAATCGCCATTTGGATTACCCAAATAAATTAAAAAGACTGTTTGGTCATGCGACAACAGTTGCAACCAACCAGAAATTTAGTATTTTGTCTGTGACAAAATCATAGAGCTAAGGAATATCACAATGTTGAAAACACTTTTTGTTGCATATCTTGTTATCGCTTCAACTTTGGCTTTTGCAAAGGCTAAAGATGATGGCTCACATATTCAGCCAGACAATTATTACCCTCGGATAAAAATGGTCACCAGTATGGGCGATATTATCGTTGAATTAGACCGTTCGAGAGCGCCCATTACAGTTAATAATTTCTTGCGCTATGTCGATAAGCGCAGTTACGAAGACACCATTTTTCATCGCATCGTGTCTGATTTTGTTGTGCAAGGTGGCGGCTACGACAGCAACTTCGTAGAAAAGCCATCATTTGGGAAAATATTTAACGAATCTGGCAGTGGCTTAAAAAACAAGATGTATAACATCACCATGGCAAGACAGGATGATCCACACTCTGCCACTCGTCAGTTTTTCTTCAATATGAGCAATAATGACAACCTAGACCCAGGAAA
>QIJM01000578.1 GCA_003232445.1 Paraglaciecola arctica | reverse complement strand
ATCCTGCTTGTACCACTTCAAACTGTGTTTCACCATAGGCTTCATAGTGATATCTGGCTTGTAGGTTTCCTGCTGGACTGGTTAACCCGACAGTACTGCCCTGGTGATCCGTTAAGAAATAACTTCTACTGCCGTTATCGTCTCGGCCATAACGCTCATCAATCCCCAACCTTGATAAGGTTTCATAGGTCGTTCCATTTTGTATTTCAGCAATCGAATTTAATCCAAAGTATCGATAATCAGTCGTTTCATTATCAATCGTTTTACTGATCCTTCTATTAGCCGTATCATATTGGAATGTCGATGTACCTGTTGGCCCCATAACCTGAATCAACCGGTCACGGCTGTCATAGATATATTGGCTAACCCCATCATCAATCAGATTGCCTTGCAAGTCATATATAAATGGTTGCCCATTAAACTGCTGCAATTGATTGTGCGCATCGGTAATGCCTTGGGCGTTGGTGGTAGTTGCTTGGATGTTAATTCCCAATTTACTACCGTAGGATGGGTCACTTTCCAACCAAACTAGCATCTGAATGCTATCACACCCTTATAACGCTAATCTGGTAATGTGAATTTCCCCACAGAATTTCTACCTTTGTCTTGAAGTCAGTTGAAGGTTTTTTTTGCCTAACTCCTGGATGAAACGATTTTACGCTGATTTTGACGTTATTGATGCCTTTACGCTTGCGCTCAATTACCATCAAAATGAATTGGAGTGTGCTCATTGCTTTAAGCATGACCAATTTGTTTCTCATGGCATCATTTATAAACAACGCTCTAGCACTTTGGCTGAGAAAGTCGGTAAACGAATATTTTGCTCTAATCGATATGGCCGCACTGGTTGTGGCAGAACCTTTCAATTGTATATCGCTAATGAAATACCTCACTGTCGATATGGCACTGCTCACCTGTTTATTTTCATTTCTGCGCTGATGGCTAATATGAGTATCATCGATGCTTATCATCAGGCAACCGGCCAAACTGAAACTCGAAATGCCTGGCGGTGGTTGTCAAAGCTAATGCGTCAACTTAGTGAATATCGAAGCTATTTGAAGTCTAAAACAGATAACCACTTTCATCAATCTGGCTCATTATCCTATTATCTAAAATACTTACTCCCTGTTTTTTCTCAATTATTTTACAGCCATAAAAACAGCTATTTTGATTATCAATTACATCAACAACGAAACTTTCTGTAATCAATACCCCATGACACTTAACGGTTAAATCAACGTTCGTTTGTATCATTATCGTCAAACACTCCATTAGTCTATTCAGTCTTTTGATTCAATACTATCGCGCAACAGAAAAGGTCATTTTATTGATGATTAAAAGCCTTTATTCTCTGAGAGCTTTCAATTAACCCAAGGAATATTATGACGTCGGCAAAAAAGCCTCCATTAGAGTTAAGACTGCGTGTCCTGAGTGCTATTGATTATGCGCCCGGCAACAGTATTCGAGCACGAATAAAAAGTGTCAGTGAGCGAGTATTCAAAGATCAACAGACTGATTGTGTTTATCAGTTTACATGGCGCACGATTAGCACTTGGCTCTACCGTTATAAGAAAAGAGGAATAACAACTTTAGATAACAAGACTCGCTCTGATAAAAATAGTTATCGTAAAATTCAAGTCAATGAATTAGCGGAGGCCATTAGCGATATCATTCCTACACTTAGCAAAAACAAGACCGGGGTTATTCCTAAAATATCGCTTTACCGAAAACTAATGCAGAAAAACTATTTTCAGCGAAGCCAGCTTTCTCAAACCTCGTTCTACCGTATGCTGCGAGAAAATGACTTACTTGATTGTGAAACCACTAAAAAGCTAAGACAATCGTTTTGTATGCAATTTGCTAATGAGTTATGGCAAGCCGATACGATGTATGGCCCATCGATTAAACAATCGGATGGCTCGTGGAAGAAAACTTTCTTGATTGCATTTATCGATGATGCCAGTCGAGTCATCACACACGGCGATTTTTTTTACAACGACAACACTAAAAACATGATTGATGCCTTTAGAACCGCTTTGTTTAAACGCGGTAAACCTGACAGACTTTACTTTGATAATGGCTCAAACTATAGGTCAAAAGAAATCCTGCAAGCTGCAAGCTTGTCTGAGATTGGATATCTTACTCTCTCATGCGCCGGTTAGGGATGGTGCAGCAAAAGGCAAAATAGAACGCTTCTTTCGTGGGTTCAGAGATCGGTTTTTAGTTCAACATGTTGAGTTTAAATCACTCGAAGAACTCAATGATAAAACCCATGATTGGATAGAAAACGAGTATAACCATCAGAAACACAGCAGCATCCAAATGACGCCTGTTGACCGATTCACGCTGGACTACTCCCGAATCAATTTCTTAACTGATGATGAGTATACTCAAGAAGTTTTCTTTGTTGAAGAAAGCCGAAAAGTGTCAAAAACAAACCTCTTTTCTATCAACTCAAACAAGTGGGAGTGCCCCGTTGATTTACGTGACAAATCAATTCAAGTACGCTATGACAGAAATGATAAAACACGATTCATTGTTTATTTTAATGGCACCCGAATGGGTGAAGCAAGTCCTGTTAATTTAGTTTATAACGCTAATTTGCGCAAGGCAAGGAGATATCGAATGATAAAATCCGTTCATGCGCTAACTAGAGAGCCTTTCAATCGCTCTGATTTAGTACTGCTAAAGCAACAAAAAGAAATATTCGACATCATTAAGATTCATTCACAGCAAGGTGGGTTTTCAGTGGTGATTGGTGAGCCAGGTGT
>QIJM01000167.1 GCA_003232445.1 Paraglaciecola arctica | reverse complement strand
GATATCTAGGATGGATATACCGTTGGGGCGGTAAGCAACATGGATTTTGTTTGTTTTCAAGCAAGTATTAATAGATATGCTATTAGGCAGGCTCAGTAGTGTCTATGTTTTCTATTAACCAACCCTTCTTCAGAAATTTCCTAATATTTCGTTTTATTCACCCTGTTGGCGAGTTGCCGAAACGGGTTGTCATCATTTCAAACATATCAGTTTGTGTTGTTGAGCTTGCTTAAAAAAATGGCAGCTTTTAATAGCATATTTTCAACTAAAAAAGGACTCACAATGAGAAATGCAATAATAGTACTACTTTTAATCGGGTTTTCTTCTGCATCAAGCGCCATGTCCTGCAATGCAACAGGGAGTTATTGCTCAAATGTTGTGATAACAAAAATTATGGTGCGTGCTAATGGGCAAATATTACTCGGAGTAAATGGAACTATACCAGGGACATGTACTTTCTGGGGCTACTCGCTATATATCAATACAGATAATGGGACTGATGCTGATAACCCAATGTTTTCTTCTTTGTTGACCTTTTTAAATCAAAAAAAGAAGGTGCACCTAGGGTTAACACTATCAGCAGTCAGTGGTACAGATCACACCAATGGTTGCACGTCTACGTCTCCTTCAGTTATTAAAAATGTTCGAGCTACTTTTAACCCAAATGATTACGGTCCAGATGAAGTCATTCCTGTTGGCGATGAGTTTGTCCAATAATGTAGGTCGGCAGCTATTATTTTTATCAGCGTTGCCTCGTTAACAATTACTGAGTCCCTCAGCCAATTGGAGCAGATGGATTATCACCAGTGATTGATGAAGATCCAGCTGCAAAATAACACAAACGAGATGGGATTGGCGCTGGATATGGCTAACAATAAATTGAAGTAACAGATTAATTCAACAAGGAAATCACGGGTCTGTGGACTTTGGTGGGGAAAGTAAATGTTCAACAAAGCAATAAGAAATAGTTTCTTAATTATTGGCATGTTACTGCCGATTGCTGCACATGCCGCACCGAGTAAGCTTTTTAAGCTGAATAAAGTCGCAAATGTTATCCCTATACATGCCAAGCAAAACAAAGCCAACCGGGTGTCGATAAACCCTGGGGTATTGAGGAAAGCTGAGTTCACTATTAATTTGTTCGGTGATGAAGTTTTGGTGGTTCGTAGTCGTTTGGAAAACCACCGCAAAGGTAGTTTTGTTTGGATTGGGGTTTTGGCTTCAAACCCTCATTCAGAAGTGGTGTTTGCACAACATAAAGGGCAGGTTACTGGCTTTGTACGCTATGTTGAAGCGGGTATTGAAACCACGATTGAGCTCACTAGAAATCGCGATAATAAACTTGTTTTATACGCTGTAAATCCAAGCACATTACCGGAATTAGAGCCGCCAAACTTGCCCGATGCCAAAAGGGCTGGGCGGGGTATGAAGAAAAAAGGCACTCCACATCTGCAGCCAATAAATAAGGCACCTATCATACAAAAATTATTGGTGGCTTTTACACCCGCGGCCTGTGCAGCGCGAGGTTCTTGCGATAGCCTAGAAACCGATATCCTAGCGACCATTGCCAGCACCAATCAGGGCTATATAAACAGCGGTTTAAATCTACGCATTGAATTGGCACTTCTTGAGGCGGTGGATTATGTTGAAACTGGGATAGTAAGTTCGCTCAAGCAGTTAACGCGGTTTGCGGGGCATACCGATGATCCCAATGGTGAGCTAGATAAACTGCATGACTTACGCAGTAAATACCAAGCAGATCTCGTCAGCCTAATCAGTGATGATGCCTCATACTGCGGTGTAGCTTGGATTAACGCCGATGCCGAAACGGCCTTTAGTGTAGTCAACTGGCAGTGTTTGAGTAATCACAGCTTGGCACATGAGCTGGGACATAATCAGGGTAATGCACATAACCGGTTACATGCACAGGTGCCGGGTACATATGAATATTCATATGGCTATCGGGTATGTGAGGCCAAAACTGGCTTTAGAACCATCATGAGTTATGTGGCCGGCTGTGATGTACCTCGAGTCAATCATTTTTCTAATCCATTAGTTAATTATAATGGCTCTGCCACTGGTATTGCCTATGCAGAAAACCCGCAAACTTCAGCCGATAATGCTAGCTCTATGGTCAATACCGCGCAGTTGGTTGCGGGTTTTATGCAGGCTGATGCAGAGCGCTTGCAAATTGATAC
>QIJM01000611.1 GCA_003232445.1 Paraglaciecola arctica | reverse complement strand
GTTGCAGAGTCAGTTTTTGTTGATCAATATAAATGTCACCTTTATCTAAAGGCACTAGGCCAACAATCATATAAAATGTGGTGGTCTTACCTGCGCCATTTGGCCCTAATAAACCCACTATTTGGCCAGTCGACACTTCAATGCTGACATCTCGTACTACTTGCCTCGACTTGTAAGACTTGGCTAAATGTGTGGCTTTTAATACGGCCATTAAGGTTGTATATCCTGTGGTTCTGCTTCTTTGGGTTTTGATACAGGCTGAAAAGTGGTAATCACACGGCCACTTCCTTGATCGCTACCCTGAGCAATAATTTGTTCCAATTCCATATTAAATTTGATCGACTCGCCTTTCACGCTACTGGAATTTTGTTGTATCTCTGCATTCCCTTCTAATGACAGGGAACGAGTTTGACGATGATACTCAATCTTATCTGCTTGTGCAGTGACTATGCTGCCATCTTCCTGCTGTTGAGAATATCTAGCAGGGTTGCCAGTGGCGATAAATATTTCATTGCCTTCACCTTGACTGGCATTAATCTCCAATTCATCTGCACTGATTTTTAAAGAACCTTGCTGAATCACAACATTGCCTTGATAAGTTGCTCTTTTGGCGATGCCATCAGCATTTTGGTACAGGGAAGCCAGCTCAATTTTTTTAGTAAAGTCATCTTTCCCAGCATGACTATGAGCCGAGAATAACAACGCTGCTAAAAAACTAGCGCGGTACAGACGGTTGGTAAACGGTTTTAACATGATCTAATAACTCGTATCTTTGGGTTTCTAGGCTAGCGGTAAAGCCATTGCTGTTTATCACATAATTGGGGCCGACAATCTCGACCGCTTGATCTGAATACATGGTTTTGTCTGCTAAGTTCACTTCGACAAAATTGGTGCGGATGACTTGTATATAACCTTGTTCATCGAGACTGGTAATTTCAACGTTGGTCTCAAATTGAATACGCTGGTCTTCATACAATGTGCCTTCCTGCGCCTCTACTTTCCATGGGTGTAGCGATTGCGCAAATAGCAAATAGTTAGGTTGTTTAAACAATGTGAACCCAAGCAGGTCAAAATTTTCCATCTTTTGGGCAAAAACCTGATGATTTATCTGGCCTAATTTATCATACAACGTGCTGCGCATTTTAGTTGCTTGGTAATTAGGAACCCATGCTTCTTCTGTTTGTGAGTATACTTTAACTTCTTCCTTAGAAAGCCAACCGGGCAGACTCAAGGCTAGCGCTAAAATAAATAACACAACAATACATAGGGTAACGCGATTCATATACTGGCGCCGTGAATAGTTTCTAACTGTCCATGAGCCAGAAGAATCAAATCACATAATTCACGTACCGCACCAAATCCACCTTTAGTACGAGTTTGATAGTGTGCTTGCGCTGCTAAAATTGGGTGGCCATCTTGTACACATACATTAAATTGCGACACTTGAAACATGCCCAAGTCTGGCATGTCATCACCTATTGCCGCTGTTTCACTCATAGTAACAGATAGTTTCTTTTGTAATGCCCGTAAAACTGGTTGTTTGTCTTCACAACCTTGATAAATATGCTGCACGCCTAAAGCCGTCATACGCCTTTCTACCATATTCGACTTGCGCCCTGTGATTATGGCAACTTGTACGCCGATTTTTTGCAACGCTTTGACCCCATAACCATCTCGAGTATGAAATGCTTTGAGTTCTTCACCATCTTGACCCATGTAAATTCTGCCGTCGGAAAATACGCCATCAACATCACAGGCCAGCAGCTTTATTTGCCTCAGTTGTATTAATAGTACTTTATCGATTTGTCCGTAAGGAGTCTCTGACATAGATGTTAAATAATCCCCGCTTGAAGTAGTATTTGCATATTGATAGCACCAATTGGTTTGCCATTAGAATCGGTCACAAATAGTGAACTTATTTTATGTTTTTGCATTAGTATGAGCACTTCGGCAGCCAACATTTCTGGTTTGGCGGTAATGCTGTTGGGCGTCATAATTTGTTGGATTTGAGTTTTGTGGACATCAATTCTATCGTCAAGCACTCTGCGCAAATCACCATCTGTGAAAATACCTAATAACTTGCCGTTATCATCTATCACTCCAGCCATGCCTAAGGCTTTTTGTGAAATGACTAATAAAACTTCACGCAAAGTTTGTTGCCCTGAGACCAAAGGTAAAGACTGTTCTTTGACCATGACGTCTTCTAAT
>QIJM01000210.1 GCA_003232445.1 Paraglaciecola arctica | reverse complement strand
AAATTATTGTCCTTAACGACTTAAACCCACAAATAGCCGCAAGACTGGCCAATACGTTTAATAACTGGAAAAGAGTTGATGACCCTCGCTAAGCAAAAATAGAAACGGCACTGCAGAAAACCCTCGCAGATTCAAACATCTCGAAAGACGTTTTTGAAGTCATGAATAAAACCTTGATGAATTAGACTGGAATAATTCATCGTTATATGGTCAAGAACCTCTGGTTCTCATGCTCCGCGTGGGAACCAGAGCATAATTCATTGCTACATGGCTAAGAAAAACGATTAACCCATAAAAAAATTGTAAAAACGCCTTGAGCTCTCGATAACTTTGGTTTGTTATTTGTGTCCTGAAGATAAACGAATCTTCTTCCTCGATTAGCAGCAGCCAGATTTATATTCACTGTTTTTCATTGTATTGCCCAGGATGGCGTCTATTTTTTCGGATAGAGGTATCGGTTTTGGGCAAGATATTTTTTCATAATTTTCAATCTATTGTGCTTTTTTCTGTTCTTTTCTTAACAGAAACTTCAGTCGCAAACTCAATGAATAGTGATAACCCTATTGATGAGAATCCTGAATGGTGTACCAGTACGCCGATCAATGTTATGTCCTCACAAATCTCAGAACGCCGCAGCGCTTACCACTCTGTGTTATCTCGTGTCGAGAAAAAAACAAGATTTTAATCCTGTTTTCTTGATGCAAATCAAGCCATAGAGCTCTATCAGGCGGGTAAGGCGTAATTGTGGCGCGTAATAAAAATACGTATTTCCAAGTAATAAACGCATAACAATCTAAAGAGGATTGGAAGTAATGTATCCAAACCAGCATTTGAAACCCTATTGGGGATTTCAGGTTTTCGTAGTACTTTTTCTTGCTATAACGTGGAGTAATTTTGTTCATGCAAACTCTGCAGCATTGCAATGGCTCACGTTTCAAAGTCAAACAGAAGGCAGTGTCGTCGCACCGACAGATATCGTGACTTCGTTTCAATCCACCTCTGAAGCCTTGTAAACCCTCGATTTATTTGAAGCATCAAATGCAACAGCCGATGCCGCATTCAATTTTATAAATACCGAAACGTTCAATAATACAGAAACACTGTTTCGAAAAATCATAGCCAACTCGCAACGCAGTTCAGAGGTCAGTGCTTTTGTCTCTCAGCTCGCTTTACATCAAAATGAAGACGGTGGCTTTGGTGAATTACCAGATTACCAAAGTACACTATTAGACACCGCATTAGCGTTGCAAGCTATTTCTTCATCTAACTCAGCGGTAATGATAAACCTCTCACTTGCTGTGCAATATCTGTTAAACCAACAACAACCCGATGGCGGGTGGGCCAGTTCAGTCAATGACAGTTCTATTTATGTGACGACTATTAGTTTGATTGCATTGCAAGCCTATTCTGATCTCTATAATCTGGGCACTTCATTGAGTGAAGCCAGAGATTTTCTCCTGGCGGAACGAGAGACAAATGGAAAAACAGGTGAGCCGTATGAAACCGCACTGGCCATTTTAGCCCTCGCCCCCATTACATTCGATAAAGCACTTTATCAAACCAGTGTTGACTGGCTGATCAATAATCAGGCTCTTAATGGTTCATGGAATAATGATGTATACACAACGGCATTGGCAACACGGGCACTTTATGTTGCAAATAATATTGTTGTTGCCAATCCAAATCTTGCACGTGTAACCGGTGTTTTCCGCGATATCGTGACGGCTCAGCCCTTGCCTGGTGTGACGGTTTCTGTAACAGGAGCAACAAGTTTCTCGGTGTTGACCGATAACACAGGTCGGTATGTGATCAATAATGTACTACCAGAAGCTGTAACGTTGTTAGCCGAAAAAACAGGTTATCTCTCGGTAACATCTTCACCAACATTGCTCGCAGGCCAGAGTTTAGACTTTTCTTATAACCTGGATCGTGATCCCGCCCCGACAGTGCTTTCTGTAACCGGGATTATTCTTGACGCCTCAACCGGTAACCCCATTGTAAATGCATCAGTAGATGCGGGGTTAAGTGGCTCCGTTATGTCATCAAGAGAAGGTCGTTTTCTGTTTTCCAATTTACCATCTGGAGCCAAAACGATTCTAATCAGTGCAAATGGCACTACATACAGTTTAGCTGTGCCTAGCGGTGGAACGCTTGATCTTGGTATCGTTGCATTAACTTCCGGAACAGCAACAGGGGAAATGGGTACCCTATCGGGAACTATTCGTGATGCTATTACTGGAGCCACGCTTCGTGGTGTCACTATTTCTGTTAATGGTTCGGTTACATTAAATACGTTTACGGATATCAATGGTAATTTTACTCTGAGTGGCGTTGTACCCGGTGATGTGACACTCAACGCATCACGAGAAGGTTATAACACAACTTCAGGAACCGGAACTATTGTCTCTGGTACCACTTTAAATTTTCATGCAACACTGGTTAAAACAGCAAATCAAAGTACGGTTACGCTATCGGGTTTTGTTGTCGATGGCATCACAGGCACGCCATTAGAAAACGTATCGGTCACGCATCAAAGTATAGCTTTAAATACCCAAACTACATCATCTGGAGCATTTTTATTTTCTGCTTTACCGACAGGTAATATGACACTGGTATTAAGTTTGGCGGAATATAATGATGCAGAATATACATTTCGTGTTGAAAATGGAGGGGCTTTTGAACTGGGTCAACTCGCTATAACGCCGAGTGTACCTTTAAGTGGCAATCAACCTCCCATCATTACTTCTACGGCCCCTCGCTCCATCGCATCCGGATTTCCCTATATCTACCAGCCGTTGGCAACAGATCCGGAAGGCGAGTTACTGACTTTTAGTTTAGGAAAAACTCCAGGTGGCATGACGATTAATCCAGTGTCAGGTCAAATAAACTGGATTCCATCGCTGTTTCATCAGGGTTTCACCTCTTTTACGTTGTTAGCTTCGGATCCACAAGGTGGGATCACGAGCCAGACCGTTATTGTTGAAGTCACACGTGGCAGTCTCAGTTATCAAGTACTCGATGTGCAAACGCTACAAGGATTACAGCTCGACACAACACTCCCTATGAACTATATATCAGGTAGCTATCTCACGGGTGGCGCGGATACTCAGT
>QIJM01000317.1 GCA_003232445.1 Paraglaciecola arctica | reverse complement strand
TTCATAACTCGTCCTAATAATGTGTATCGTTTTGTATTCTAACACTCGATTCTTTTTGTGATAAAACTAATTTTTTGTACGACGATAATGGGCGACGTATAGAGAATGGTTCTAGTGAGCCAATTATAGTAATAGGCTTGCAATGTCGCGCTAGTAAACTAGGTCAGCGAATACGTATGAGTTATTCGGTAATCCCCCTATTTTTAACTGAAGTTAAAAATAGGGGTTTAAGCAACTAGCGCTCTCCCTTCGGGCGAGGTTTAAAGGCACCTACTCTGCGTTACCTGAACGAACTCAAAATAGGTCAACTATTCTTTCATTCAAGCGCCTTGATTAGGTGCCTTTAAATCTCGCTGAGTGGCTAATTGTTAGGATGGATTGATATAACTAATATCTAGTTGTCTACGTCTGTGGGTATCACGGTATAATCATCAAGTCAGTTTTTCTCATAGGAACACCATGCAGGCCAAATTTTGTAATCGAATACGGTGAATCGCTAATCCAAGGCCGTACTAGAGCCTCTTAAAACCTTAGGTTTAAGTAGTGTGTTTGTATCTGTGGAAATAGTGGATATTCATCGCGCGAGCTTTGTAGATTTTGTTTATTAATCATCGTCCTAAAGATTAGCAGGCTTTCATCAGCCCTGTTTCTGCCAGCATCTGTACGCTATTTAAGCGTGCTTGTAATTATCTACATCAGAATTTAGATTACGTCTTAAAGCTCTAGCTGTGGCCATATCCGTGCCTGGAGCACGACCTAAACCCAAGTCCACTCTATCTGGAAACAAAGTAGCTAAAGTGCCAAATTGTTCTGCAATAGGGGTTAGGTCAAGCAGTGAGAATGGCAGTGTCATAAGTAGCCTGATGGAGATAACGTCATTGAATGAGCGTTATCATAAGTGAATCAGCCGAGTAGGTCTTTAAAGTTTTTAGGACTGTTAACTCGCATCTTGCTGATTTTCTGGCTTGGCTTGGATAAAGGCGTCAACTAGATTGCAGTTTTGGTAGACATTCATGATTTTTGGAAATAACGCCATATCCACTTCAAATCGTAAAGCGTTGTACACCTGTGGGATCAAATAAACATCCGCTAAAGTTATTTGTTCTGCAAAACAGTATGTTGTTTTTTGTAATATGCTTTCCAACGCTTCAAACCCTATGATTATCCAGTGTCGATACCAAGCTAACTTTTGCTCACTGTCCACTTTGAAGTCCTCTGTAAGGTAATTGAGTACCCGTAAATTACAAATAGGGTGGATATCACAAGCAATCATATCCACAAAACTTTGAATTTTTGCTGCCAGAAAAGGATCAGCCGGTAACAATTTAGAGCTAGGATAGAGATTATCCAAGTAACTCAGAATTGCTCCTGACTGAGCTAAAAACTGCCCATCTTTGGTTTCTAAACAAGGCACCAATCCTTGTGGTTGTTTAGTTAAGTAGTCAGCGCTTTTGTGGTCTTTTTTTAGCAGGTTGACCGGCACAATAGTGTGTCCAATCTGCTTTAGGTTTAAGGCAATTCTGACCCGGTAAGCAGCAGATGAGCGATAATAACTATATAATTTCATTGTTAGGCCTATACATTGACTGGCAAAATAGTAGCAACCACTTCTCCAAAACCAATTCTGGCAGCACCGTGTTTACTGCACGATGCGCGCATAATAATACTGTCACCATCTTCTAAAAACGTGCGTTTTTCGCCATTTGGCAGGTCAATTGCTGATTTGCCACCTTTACTCAATTCAAGTAATGAACCCGCTTCTTCATATCTCGGCCCCGACTGGGTGCCTGAACCTAATAAATCGCCAGAGCGCATGGCACAGCCATTGCTGGCGTGGTGGGTTATCAGTTGCGCTGGTGTCCAATAAGAATATTTAAAGTTGGACTTTGATAGTTGAGTCATCTGTTGCTTGTTATCACGCATAGCTTGAGTCTGAATAAAACAGCTTAAGTCGATGTCTAAACCGCCATATTGACTATTCTGTTTGCTGCTTAAGTGTGGCAAAGGCTGCGGATCGGTTTCTGGGCGAGTAAAATTAGTGCGATAGGGTGCTAAGGCTTCCATGGTGACTATCCAGGGTGAAATAGTCGAGGCAAAACTTTTAGCTAAAAATGGTCCTAAAGGCTGGTATTCCCACGCTTGAATATCGCGCGCAGACCAGTCGTTAAAAATACAGACTCCAAACAGGTGTTGTTCGGCGTTTTCGATGTTTATTAGTTCGCCCATCTGGGTGCTTTTACCCACAAACAGCCCCATCTCCAATTCGTAATCTAAACGTTTACAAGGGCCAAAACTAGGCTCGGTGGCATCGGGTGCTTTTGTTTGCCCTACTGGACGGTGAAAGCTTTGACCCGAGATGCCTATAGTGGAAGAACGGCCATGGTAACCAATAGGTATCCATGGGTTATCTGGGCGGAATAATTTACCTATTGCTGTAGCGTGATAAATAGAGGTATAAAAATCAGTGTAATCGCCAATATGGCAAGGCATAGAAAATTCTATTTTATGTTGACTAATCAGGGCAGGCGTTAAGGCGGTTTGCAGTTCTGAATCGCTACGTAACGCTCTAGATAATGCTAACCTAAGGGCTGAGTTGGTTTCTGCGCCTAAGTCCATCAAAGAGTTTAGGGTTGTTTGACTGGCGGCTTGTAATGCTACTTGAACACTACCAGAAAAAATATTGCTATTAGCCACAGCTGCCAAATCAAGCACTTGATCGCCAATAGCTACGCCGCCTCTAAAAGCCTCGTTTTGCCCTTTACGTTTAAATATGGCAAAGGG
>QIJM01000262.1 GCA_003232445.1 Paraglaciecola arctica | reverse complement strand
TGTGAAGATTGTTGTTACTGTGCCAACCCCCAAGCTCGCTCACATTTGAGCGAGTAATGCCTTTACTGTCCCTTTCTTTCTCCCGGTAGCTTGCGTTTAGTAGACTTTTGTTTAAGCTATTGGCATTGTCCACATCAATCTGAAAAATCAACGTTGGGAAATATGCTGTCTTCTTAAAACTGTCAAGCTTATGGCTCAATTTTGCTCCTACTGGTTTCAGCTAACAGTGATTACCGTGCGTTTAGCAAGAATGAACTGCTCATTTCGCCAAACTCATGATCAAATTTATGGGCCATTATCAGGCAATACGATAACAGGTTTTCGAACATTCTGCCGAGCTATAGTCAAATCTGGTGAAACAATCAAAAAACAATCAAAACAATCAAAGGACAGCCACATAATCAGAACAATCCTACAATAATTTCAGCAAAACCCCAGTTCTATTCACTAACCAGAAAGCCCAAACTAGACTCTCAACTGGAGAACACCATGACTTTGCCAAAACAATCAAGCAACAATCAAGGACAGCCACATAATCAGAACAATCCTACCAAATGCACTGGGCACTTTTGGAAAAGCCGCTTTAAACCCCAAGCGCTGCTTGATGAAAGAGCTTTACTAACCTGTATGGCATATGTGGACCAAATCCTATACGGGCAGCGATTGCAAAGTCGCCGGAAACATCTGATTTCACCCCAATTCAAGCCAGAATAGTCAATAAACAGACCAGCTTGCTGGGGTAATCCCCCCATTATTAACCTAATTCAAAAGTAGAGTTAGGCCAGCTAGGAAGAGCTTGCCAATGACTCGGCAAACATTAATGTATTACCATCTGGATCAAAAAATGTGGCAAGCTTGACCATCTCTGGAACTACCATTGTCTCGCCGTCAAATCGCACACCATGGGATTCCAGTTTTGCTCTGGCAGTGTCAACATCTGAAACACCAAAAGTTGGGGTGGGGCCGCCAGCATTTACTGTTTCTACCTGACTTAAACCAACGGTTACACCTGTCACAGAGGTTTGTACCTCAGCCCAACCCATTTCGTCTACTGTGAAGAGTAGTTCGAAGCCGAGCACTTCGGTGTACCACTTAATTGAGGCCTGTAGGTCAGAAATAGGCATAGCGATGGTTAGTTCATTTGTATACGGCAGTGAGGTGTTCATTAGTATTCTCCAGAATGATTTTATTTAGTGTGTTGGGGCATCATAAATATTTGACACAAATGTATAGTATCTATACTATAGTGTCAACAGATAAATGCAAATATGATAATTAAATGCCCAATAACCAATCTTTGAACTTAGTATTTACTCGTCGCTGGGCGGTTCCAATTCTTGCTCAACTTGCTTCCACCAATGGCTGTAAATTTGTCACTCTTAGAAATAGTCTCGACGGCTCACGAGCCTCGATAAAAGCCTCACTTGAGCTTCTTGATACGCTTGACTTAGTCCGCTCTAATACTGGCCATGGACACCCACTTAGACCAGAATACCTACTTACAACCAAAGGCGTACTAATCTCAAAACCTGCTGCTGCTCTTGTAAGCAGCCTAATCAAGGCCAAGGCATTCGAACAAGGACTGAAAAAATGGTCAATGCCCATAGTGCTTGCGATTAAATCAGGGTCAAATCGCTTTAGTGCCATTAGCAACTATTTAGACCAAGCCACTGACCGGGCTGTATCCACGTCATTAAATGAGCTACAGAAGGCTTCAATAATTCAGCGCGAACTCATAGATGGCCGCCCCCCTTACAATTCATACCTATTGACCAGGAAAGCGCTATTTTTTTGCCCGATTCTTGACGATATGAGACAAGCAATGAATGGGTAATCGTTGATAATAGACGACTGTCCTTTGTATCCAACCGACCTAATGGTTCAAACCCACTATTACGAATTGACTGGGCGATTAGAATAATTGAAATCTAATTCCTATTCTTGGGCTTCATTTTCATATTTTTATTGGATTGTATGTCAATGCTTAGCTTAACTAATTGTGGCTCCGTTACGTGAGCCCACTAACTAAAATAGGATGTTTATGAAGTTCAAATTAGAGTTTTCTCCCAGAGATAGCGCTCGCTGCAGTTTTTTAGCGGGTATGTTGTTTGTTTTTTCTATATCGGTTTTTGCGAGCCCGTATAAAGAACATACCAAACTTGTTGCTAAGGAAGGGGCTGATAACGACTTCTTTGGCTACAGTGTTGCACTTTCTGGTGATACCA
>QIJM01000315.1 GCA_003232445.1 Paraglaciecola arctica | reverse complement strand
GTGATCTGGGTATGGAACAAGCCGCACTGGTTGAAGGTTGGAAATCGCTGGCGATTAACCCGTCTAATTATTCTGCACATCGTTTTCTGGCGGACAGCTACAGCACCCGTCCGCGTCACGAAATTGCCCGGGTCAGTGAATTACTCCAGGCGCAACTACTCCAGCCGATTAATATCAACCCGGTTCAGCCTCGCCTGAGCGCGACCAATCTCGACCCCGGTACGAGCCTCGCCAATGCAGGCTTGAATGAATACACACCTTTGTTTGAGCGCAACCAGGTCAATCTGCTGGCATCAGGCATTGCCGGTAGCAACGATACCCTGGCTGGAGAATTGACCGCATCGGGCATTTACAATCGTTTATCCTTTAGCCTGGGTCGCTTCTACTCAAAAACGGACGGCTTTCGTGAAAACAATGATGATAAAAATACTTTATACAATGCTTTTGTGCAATTTGCCGCGACGCCGAGGTTGAATCTTCAGGTGGAGTATCGCCGTCGGGATACTCAGCGTGGTGATTTGCAACTCAAATTTGAGCCTGAAATTTTTGATCGCTTTGTTCGCACGGATATTGAGCAAAAAGATGTTCGTATTGGCGGCCATTTTGTGATATCGCCGCAGTCACGGGTTGTTATGAATGTAACGGATGTTGATCGAAAATTTGAGCAAAAAGAAATAAGAGACGATATAGATACCATCACATCTACTAGTGAGGGTGGTTATCAGGCCGAATTACAATACCTCATCCAAACTCAGCAATACTACAATGTAACAATGGGAGTAAGCCGGTACAACTTGGACGTTCAGCAGCGTAGAAAACGAGATTTAGGCAGTATTTGTTTACTCGATATCCCTATTCCCGGTTTTACGTGCGTAGTCAATACTGACATTACGAACAAACATGATAATGCCTATACCTATATTAATATAACAGGCTTTGCTAAAGCTGTTTGGACAGTCGGTTTGAGTTATGAGGACTACGAAGTAGTCGACCGAGATAGTCAGAACAGATTTAACCCTAAACTGGGTGTGCAATGGCAGCTCAACGATAAAGTACGTTTGCGTGCTGCTGCATTTAAAACCTTAAAGCGTGCTCTAGCGGTGAATCAAACCATAGAGCCGACACAAATTGCCGGATTTAATCAATTTTTCGATGATGTTAACGCAACAACGGCTACGCGATACGGCCTGGGGCTTGATTTTTCTCTAACCCAAAACATCAATGCTGGATTGGAACTCACGCAACACGACCTAGATGTTCCTATGATAGGTTCTAATTTTGATGTCATTAAATATAGAGGACGTAAAGACAATGTTCATCGAGCATATTTGTATTGGACTCCAACGAAAAATATCGCGATCAGCGGTGAATATCAGTATGAAAAATTTGATCGGAACGAAGAACTTTTAAGGCAAAGCGAAACCCATATATTACCACTGACGTTAAGTTATTTTTCAAGTCAGGGGTTTTTTGGCGAGTTTAGCATCCGTTATGTAAATCAAAATATCTATACAGAGGATCGGCTAAGATCATCGCTTGTTAAAGATAATGACGAGTTTTTTATACTTAATAGTACGCTAGGCTACCGGTTGCCAAAGAGAAAAGGTAGTATCAGCCTCTCGGTGCGCAATCTATTGGATTCAAATTTTAACTACTATGATCTCAATTTATGGGTTTCTGAATTAGTGCCGCCACGTTTTGTTCCTGATCGTATTTTTCTTGCCCAGTTGACATTGCATTTATAACTCTAGAGCTTATCGTTATTGCCTTGAATGACTTTTTATCGCTCTAGGGTAATATTACCAATAATGTAGTGAAGTATTGCAGCGACACAAAATGATTCTTCGTCTAAACTCATTATGAATATCAAGGGAGGGTATGATAACAGCGTTGAATAGTTAGGTTATCGCGTTGTCATTGATACCCGAATACACCCATGGATATTTAAAGTTTAAATAAGGAGCCTGCCTGCATTCTCAGGAGGAGTTTACAATGTAAAAAGGAGTATATTTAATATGATACCTTATAGCTTCAAGTACGAAAACGATGGTTCTTTTGTCAGTAACCACAATGGTGAACCTTATTACAGGATATATTTTATCTACTGGGTAAGAAAAATAACGACCAATGGAAATAGTAGCGTTTGGATGGATTTTGTCAGCTTCTCGCGCCCAGCTTTTCTTTGAGCAGATACCCGTGGTATTTGAGATTTTAGTCGTAAAAAAC
>QIJM01000025.1 GCA_003232445.1 Paraglaciecola arctica | reverse complement strand
TAAATATCCGTTGTTTAAAAAATTGCAAGTATTATTATTTACTAAGCCAGCAGCTGTTTAAGATCTCGAATAATACTGACCCGGACATCCGCAGTAAGTGTGTTACTAACTTTAATTCTAATCTCAACATCATTCACACCATAGACTGACGAAATATTTAATCTATACTTTTTTAATTCCGCACTTGAGTGATTATCAGTCGATTGGTAATTCAATAATCTTGCCCCCGTTTTTTCGATATGACGCTTAAGTAACTCAAGCAACCCGGCTTCTTTATTTTCAAACCAGCTTAGATAATTGGCCTCCCGTTTTGCAAAATATTCCGCCGGGCCGGATGTCGAGCCATCAGGGCCGGTAGTTGTGGCAATACTCATTCTTCTCTGATCAGTGATGCTGATCGAATACCACTCCGTTTGCTTGCTTGCGTGTGCTTGTCCGCTCAAAACTTGCCTCCAAAAGGGTTGCGTTTTAATCTAATTTCTGCAAAACCTAATCACAAGCCAGTCAGAAATAGTACCATTTTTTTTAATATAAACAGGTATAACTGACGATGAATTACCAAATCCCGGAATTGCTGGAGTCCGAGCGGCTCATGCTTAGAAAATTCGAAGATGAAGATGGGGTTAATTTTCATGAGTACTACTCTGATGAAGAATGCAAAAACTGAATCTCAAGAAAAAGGACATGCAGTCTGCATTTGATCGAGCGATGGGATCAAGGCAATAATGTGTGTTTAACCAGTCTATTTTTTATAAATAGGGTGCGATATAAACAGGGAAGGGCGCAGGTAATTAACTACACTATCTCTGGGCTTTGATCCTGTTTATTTTGCCGATCAAGTTTTCGCTCCTGTTTTTCTTGATTAGCCGCCATTTTTAAATGCATGTTTGCAGCCACTTCCTTAGCGCTTGGTTGCTCTGTATTGCTAACAATATTCGAATTCAAGCTGGTTTTATTTGATGTAATGTTTGGCTCGCGAGTTCGCCAATAATTTTCTGGATCTTGTATTTGGCCTTGCGGGTTCCTGATTTCATAGTGCACATGTTGTAAAACATGATTCGGGCCCGTAGGTCCTCGTCCCCCCATTGTCCCTATTTGAGCGCCTACTTCAATCCTGTCTCCATTGGCAACATTACGGCTATTCAAGTGCAGTACTTTATGCTCATATCCTTGCGCATCAACAATTCTAACGGTTCCGTATTGCCCCTGACCCCGGCCGTACGTTACAGTCCCACTCACTGGGGAATATATATTCGGATGATTTTGGTTGTGCGGACTTTGCTGTCCGCCAGTATAATTAAAATCCACCCCTAAATGATTGCTTTGAGTGCTCTGCCTCCACCCATATGATGATGTGATATGTGGATTTATAGTATTACCACGAGATTGAATTGGATTCAGCATTACATTCATTGCATCGCGAAAAGCCATTTGAAATCTCCTTATTTCACCTTAATATGAGTTATACACTATTTTTCTTAAGGTCCAGCATTGGTTTGATTCTTTAGCGAAAAGAAAATCCATCTGATTATCTGTACTGTCTTGAGCAACAGAAACCAGCTTTTTATTTTTTCCTTTGTTTTTTATTCGAATAGAATCCAACTTGCCTTTTTTTCTCTGTGATTTATTTGGGTAAAAAGGTGCGACAGCAAGCTGTTTTGATAAAGACCCTTGCATTTCTAAAGGTTCAATTGTAATACCTAAACCTTGTCGTCTGACAATGGTTAATGGATATTTTGTATGCTCCATTTGCATTTTTTTGCTTTCAGAATATTTTGCGAGAAAATTTTTGAATGAAAGAGAAGAGCATGAGGCAAGTCTATCACTGGCTATTATAGGCGTAAAAGACAAGGAAAAAAGTCCTAAGAAAAAAAACAAGCTAAGTATGATTTTTTTTTGTGCTACATGTAGAAAAGCTTTCATATAAAACTCCGTATACCCTGTTTCGATCTATAATTAGCACTGCCAGACACATCGAAATACATCGAATAATAGCCTTTATAGCCTTAAGTTAAAGCTACTGCAAATATCTTACCACGTCAACAGGTTACTATTTTAAGTAAATAAAATGGGCTATATTAGCAGTCTATTTTAGACATGCAGCCTGTTAATTATAGATACTTTAGCCAACAAAAAAACGCCCAGCGGGAATTAGGTGCGGGATTTAGCCGCGATCAAGGTGTTTTTCATGAGCATAGAAACGGTCATTGGGCCAACACCGCCAGGTACC
>QIJM01000648.1 GCA_003232445.1 Paraglaciecola arctica | reverse complement strand
AATTTGTGCAGGGTCGCAAGTGGTGTGGTAAAACCTTTGCCATTGTCACTGCCAAGGGACTCATAACCAATACCTAAGTTTACCGCAGAGATCTGGGTAGTTAATTCAAGAGCAAGGTAGTCAGTTGAAAAATCGATTGGGTTGTCGCCAGTTTCAGACTGCTTTGCATAAGCATGGCGATTTGCCCATCATAACTTGCGCCAATCGTTCTTGTTGCTAGCGCATTAGCCGTATCAAAGTCCAATTCATAAGCGAAACCAGTCACTTTATGTTGCTTATTGATTGCGTATTTCAGGTTAAATAAGTGCAGATTGCCGCCTAAATCAGAGTTAACACTGTTGGGGCCAAAAATGCGATTAACATTATAGATGTAGCTGTAATCGATATTTAATCCACTTTGGTTAGTATATTGTGCACGGTAACCATCGTATGTTTGTTCGTTTTGACGCCAAGCCACGCCACCGACAAAACGCTGATTGTTGTGATTGATGCGTTGACGACCTGCTGACAGGATTAGGTGGTCAGTTTTATAACCGAAGTAAGCTTGATTCATATCGGTGTCGGTTGGGTCAGCAACCACAGGGTACTGGCCTTGACCATTCACGGTACTGTTATAGTTTTCGTTGCCAATAGCGGTCACATTATCTACTTCTAGTACGGTGAAAAAGCCATTCAGGTTGGCGCTTTTGTAACTTAAGCGGGTCTTCAAGGTTGAAGCGTTAGCTGTTTTATCGATATTGTCCTGATCGACTCTCTCATAACGATAACGCAAGGTAAGATCGGTTTTGCCGTCAGCCAGCGCTTTTTGAACATCTTTAAATCCGGTAGCTTGAACATCTGAAGAGACAAATAAGCCAGTGGCTAGTGCCACGGCTATTGATAGTGCAACGGGGGTTTTCATGGTGCTACTCCTACATTATTCATCTTGTTCTAAAAAATTGTGTTGCTGGGCATTGAAAATACGTTGATTGTAACGTTCACGTTTAATTGCCAAATGCATCAGTAACATACACATTGCTAATACGCCGTATAACAACATAAAACCAGCACTGTACACGCCTGCCAAATCGACCGCGATACCAAATAAAATCGGTAAGGTACAACCGCCAAGTGCACCTAACATTGCCACTAAACCGCCAACACTGCCCATTTGTTCAGGGTAATAATCGTTGACCAGTTTATACACACTGGCGCGACCAAAGCCTTGGGCTAATCCAATCACTAGCAATAACAGAGTGAAAATCCACACATTTAATTCGATATATAGATGCACGTCTTTTTCCACCCCATGAATGGTCATAGTGGTAGGTGGATAACTCAAAAAGAATAAACAAATTAAGCAGATCCAAAAAACACTCCAGTTAACGTTGCGGGCACCAAACCTATCGGCAAACCAACCGCCCGCAGCTCTTGCCATACTAGAGCTGATGACAAATAGTAACGTTAGTGCCATAGCTTGATTGAGCGGTAAGTGGTAGGCATTGACATAATATTGAGGTAGCCACAGGATCAGCGCTAAAAAACTACCAAACACAAAGTAGTAATACAGCCCAAAACGCCAGACTTTGGCATGGGCTAAGGGTTTAATAAAAAAAGACAATGACTTTTGTGGTGCTTGTGGTAAGTGAGCCACAGCATTGGGAGCCAGCAACCAAAAAACCACACAGGTTACTAATACCATCACACTATATACGGGCCCAATATATTGCCAGCCCCATACATCTTTGATGTAGGGTACCAATATAAGACTTAATGCTGCACCTGCATTGCCTGCTCCAAATACCCCCATGGCAGTGCCTTGTTCGTTACTTTCAAACCAATCAGCCAGATATCGGATACCAATAGTGAAGGACACGCCAGAGATACCTATGAGTAAACCTATTCCTAGATAACCAGCAAAGCTTTGAATGTTTGGCAGTAAAAATAATGGTGGCACTACAAACAACATCTGCAGAATAAACAACCATTTGCTTGAATAACGCTCGCACAAAATACCAACGGGCAATCTGAATAAAGCACCGGTAATAATCGGCGCAGATAACAATAAGCCTATTTGAGTGCCAGATAATTGAAGTTTGTCTTGCAGCTCGATACTCATTACCGAATACAACGTCCATACCGAGAAGTTCACCGCAAACGCCATAGTTGCCATGATCAATGCACGGGTTGATTGACTTTTTGGGATCGCAGGATTCAAGTTTTCTCACGCCTCTGTTGGGATTTCCTTTAGGCACTATAGCGCTTGCTAAAAAACTTCTCTATATCTCTAACTAGTCGTAATAAATTGTCACTGCCGATCCACCTACCTACAAAGGAGTACCATGTCTACAAACTATGCTGCATAGGGCGTTAAACCCAACTACCACCTAATAGCTAGCAACCTATTCATTTGCGATTTAGGG
>QIJM01000316.1 GCA_003232445.1 Paraglaciecola arctica | reverse complement strand
TTTGCTAACAGGTTTGACTATGTGTTTTTGCCCACGTTAATCTGACGAACAATAGTAGTAGCAAGGCAAAACCCATACTTCCTCCGCTTGAACTGCCTGAATCACCGGTAGGGCCAACCACGGTAATGGTGATCTCATCACTCGCGGTGTAACCGTCGTTATCCGTGACGGTCAGCGTGACCGTGTAACTACCAACATTACTAAAGCTGATAGTAGAGGCATTACCATTCTGTTCATTTGACCATTCTATGCTAACTAATTCTCCGTTTGGGTCACTAGAGCTTGCAGCGCTCAGTTCAAACGTCTCGCCGATAATTAGTTGAATGTCAGGGCCTGCATCGGCAACAGGTAATCCTATAGCATCAATAACCGCTATTTTACGGGCAGCGTAAAAACTTCTACCAGACGAAAAGTCGAATAATCGATAGTCACTTTGATTGCCCCAAGAGGCTGGTCTGTCAGCAATCTCTTGATGCTCGCCTGTTACATTATCTAGGTGATCTTCAATCAAGCTATGTGCGTTAGTAATCCAATCAACGGCATATTCTTGATTGAGTAAATCGTCCTGCTCCACTAGGGTGCGTATATAGCCTGCGTACTCGCGACGATATTTGTCGATTGCCATTATTTTACTGACCAGCAAAGGCGTAGTACTTTGCCGTCCAAATTCGAAAGGGTCTTGCTTACCCACATCGTCTACAAACAAAGAGGTACCCAGAGTATTGTCGGTATCAAATGGAATAAAATGCAAAACTGCACTCTCATCGATGTAAAACATGTAGTTGTTGTTGTTACCCCAAAATCCATCCCAGTGACCTAATACAGCCTCGCTCGCCATACTCTTTAAAAATAGGGGAATATTGATATGTAGATCTACATAGTCTACAAAGTCAGCCCCTGCTAAATTCGTGAAATTTTGCGCCATTTCAACCAATTGAGCCCGCGCTTCTTCATATCGACTGCCTTTTCCTTTGTACTCAAAACTTGCTTGGTCAAAGTCACCTATACCTTCCCAAGTGGTTGTGATCCTTGAAAATAGTGCTGGCCCAAAATCTTTATAATTGCCCTGCCACAATGCACCGCCGTCATTATCTTTGCCAAAACGCTTATCTAGGTATTCATGTCGGTTGATGCTCTCGTTAGCCCGGTACATACCAAAGTAATGGACATCACCATTAGCAATTTGGATTTCAAAGCGTAAATGAGTGGATGAATGAACCGTCCAAACATCAAAATTATGCATGATTTGATTGGAAAGTGGTTCATGAACGAAAGTCGAGTCGCTATTAAAACGTTTTAGTTTGAGGGCTGATACACCGCTTAGAACCTGATCATCAACAAACTCATCAAAATCTAACGTAAAGCTTGCTTGAATAAAACTGCCATTTTGCCTTTGAGGTAGCGTAAAACTGGTATTACCGCTTAGCTTGGCACCGATATTGATCAGATTATATTCTTGGCCGCCTTTAATATAAGTCATATCTGCACTGACTTCTTCCCGGTCGTCAGAAGTTGATCTGAGTAGTTGATCCCAGTTAGATTGACTGAAAGAGAGCCTTAACGTCGGTAGGTCATTGTGATCATGCCAAAATTGATGTTCGGGATCTTGCAAGAAAGTAGTGTCGTTTAGCGCGTTAACAGGAGCAACAAGCAGAAATAAACTGATAAGAGTGAGAAGCACTTTGTGACAATGAGTGGATCTAATCATATTGTTCTGCAAATTTGTGTGGCGTATTCATCACCCTATTGATAGGCAAAGACCTGCAATATGCAAGTTTTAACCAATGAATACGTATGTTGCGAGGGGCTAGGTATGCACACTTTTAAGGAGCAAAAGAGTGTCATGCAAAGTATTATTGTTCGAAATAAAAGAGGGCACTTTTGCATTGGATGAACTACCTGCAATATCTGGACTGGTATATCCGATGGAAGATGAATTAATATTCCAATCAGGCCGACAAGTCATTAGATTTGACGGCAAGAGCTATAGCGTAATGGTTAATGAACTTCCTGAAGAAGCGATATCTATTGCCGACGTGCAGAATAGCCAGAATTTTTTGCTAAATTCAAGCTCTTCTCAGAGCGCAAAAATAGTTGCACTCGAATAATCTACAAGAAAACGGTATCGGCATTTTTAAGCCGCTTTTCAAGATAACTAATGATCTCAGAAGACTCATACAACCATTCTACACCGTCGTCTTTTTCGATACGTAAACAAGGCGTTTTAATTTTTCCGCCACCTTGTAATAACTCATTTCTAAAAGGCGAGCCTTGTGAGGCATTACGTTTGACCATAGGCAGATTAAGCTTATGCATGGCTCTGCGGGTTTTTATGCAAAATGGGCAAGCAAAAAATTGGAACAAAGACAATTTTTCTAGCTCTGCTTCTACTTGCTGTTGCGCTTCTGCGGTACGTTTTAGTTTTGAACCACGGGTGACAAAATCAATGGTGGCGATGATGCCACCTAACAGGTTGCGGATAAGGTTAATCAATAGTTTCATCTATATAGCTCGGTGAGTTAAATGTTGGAATTACGGGGATATACTGCACACTTTCATTATATCGACAAAATGCAGGTTCTTTAAGTGTTATTAGCTATAGAATTGATTGAATGAGTAATTTTGTAGTTATATACCTACATTTTGTAGTGTGTTCAAATTTGTAGTATTGTAGATACATATGGTTTGGGAAGTATAATATGAGTATTCAAACAGTCACAAGCAGAAAGTTTAATCAAGATCCTTCCTCTGTGAAAAGAGCTGCGTCAATTTCTCCTGTGCAAATTACTGAGCGGGGGAAGGTGTCGCATATCCTCTTATCAATAGAAAAGTATAAAGAATTGACGGATACAGAATTAGACATTGTTGAGTTATTACGTATGCCCTTGCATGATGAAATTGAGTGTGAAGCCCCTAAACTGGATATATCATCAATAAAATCAGTAGATTTTGATTAGGGTTTAACTAAATGTACCTACTAGATACTAATGTCATATCAGAGTTAAGAAAAGCTGCTTCTGCAAAGGCCGATATTAATGTTATTAATTGGGCCAGAAAACAACCGGTATTGAGTTTATATATTTCATCTATCACTATTTTAGAGATTGAAATGGGAGTTCTACAAAAAGAGCGAAAAGATCCAGAACAAGGAGCATTATTAAGAACATGGCTTGATACCCATGTTCTAACTTCTTTCTCAGATAGGATCTTGCCCTTGGATACCAGTGTGGCTCTGCAATGTGCGAAACTTCATATACCTAACCCTAAATCAGAAAGGGATGCCATGATTGCAGCTACAGCGCTGGTGCATGGCATGACGCTTGTGACTAGAAATACCAAAGATTTTGAACATATAAAAATTGAGCTAATTAA
>QIJM01000604.1 GCA_003232445.1 Paraglaciecola arctica | reverse complement strand
CAATAAAAGAGCGAATAGTAAAGTGTACTAACCAATTAACGGAGCTATCCAAAGAACATGAATCTGTTTTGTTCATCGGTCATGGTACTATGCTTTGGTTTATACATAAGCAGTTAATACGCATGGGCTGGTCAGGTCCGCAAAAGGCTGTTAGAAAACACTGGGAGTTTGGAGTGTATACACAATGAGACTTAGCATCAAATTGGCACTGCAACATAACAAAAAATTTAACGAGGACAATTTTTTCAATGCGCAAAAACCCGCGCATTGAAAAAATCGCCTGTTAATTAAACGTTAGGCTAATAATCAATCGTCAGGAAAATTGCATGCATTTAATTAAGAATTTTATCATGGTCTGCTTTATATCATTTTCAACGGTTTCATTTGGCGCGGAGTTTCCAACTGGCAACTATAAAGGCATTGGATTCCTTGTTGAGAAGGGATCAATGAAAATTACGGAAGCAGATATGAGTATTCATGAATCACAGTTGACTATTACCAAGAAAGGTGAATCAAAAGTCGCATTCAAAGTTTCAGTAAAAATGCAACGATACCCAAATACACCAATAAAAAACGATAGTAGATATGATGTATATAGCGTTAAATGGGATAGTAAAAATTCTGGTTCTCTTGTCAATAATAATAAAAAGTATAGTGGTGACAAAAGTACTTTTGTTCTTGAAGGAAGAAAATTAACAGTAAAAAGCTGGATATCGAGAAATCAATTATTTGAAACACATGTATATGAAAAGCAATAGCAAAGAAAACGAGAGGCTGTATTAATATGAATCAATTTTTACTGTGGATGTACCTTGGTGTTGATGCTGCTACATTTATATACCTTACGTTTTTTGATGGGTATGTATACACAGCTTGGAATTGGTTAATTGCTGTACCAGTAAATATTTTCCTTTCAACGATTTGGCCAATTTATTGGGGTATCCTGCATTGGGTGAGTTAAAGCCTAACAAGGCGCTCGTTCGGACGCAAACTACGCTGCGCTTCGTTTGCGCCGCACAGCTTGGTCGTTGAACTAAACCGCTTCGCGGTAGCGCTATCAAGCGTAAATTAATAGCAATAGCTCCCCCTCCTTGAGCATACTTATCTCCAGCCATTGTTGGCTTTTTATTGAGGAGATAAGTCATGACCCCGTTACGTCAAAAGATGCTTGATGCCATGCTTGTGCGTGGTTTTTCGGTGCGTACCCAGCGTAGTTATCTGGATGCGGTCAGTCAGTTAGCAAAGTACTATCATTGTTCGCCCGATACCTTAAAGACTACTCAGCTACAAGATTATTTTCTTTACCTGGTCAAGCAACGGCAATTGTCCGCAGCCACTTGTCGTTTGTATCTTAACGCAATCCGGTTTTTGTATCTTCAAGTACTGAGCCGGGATGCGTTTGAGGTTGAAATCCATACGCCCAGGAAACCACAACGAATCCCTGAGTTACTCAGTCATCAGGAGGTGGCGCGTATTTTGTCGGCTTGCCTGAATGACAAACATCGGATGATGCTCACCACTTGTTATGCCTGCGGACTTCGTGTCAGTGAGTTAGTGGTTCTGCAAGTTAAACACATCGACAGTGATCGGAAACTACTGCGTATCGAACAAGCTAAAGGTGCCCGGGATCGCCAGGTGATATTGGGTGATCACTTATTAATGTTGCTGCGCCAGTACTGGCAAAAGTATCGGCCAGTGCAATGGTTGTTTTATGGGCGCGACCTCCAACAAGCGCTTAGTATCACCAGTGCGCAAAAAATGTTTAAACGTAGCAAGCAAATTGCCGCGATCAACAAGATGGGTGGAATTCATTCACTGCGCCACGCGTATGCCACCCACCAACTGGAAGCGGGTATGCCTGTGCATCAGTTGCAACGATTGTTGGGACACAACAATCTGCAATCAACGCTGCGTTATGTGCATTGGGTGCCTGCTCACCAGCCAGGTATCGGGATCGATTTAGCCGCTGGATTGGAGGTGTCACATGAGTAAGCAACTTTCAATGCAAAGTGTCTTATTGAGGCATCTGGATGATTATAAACAGGGCCATCGACTCAGTCCGGTACAAGGCAAAGTGTGTCACCGCATTAAAGCATGCCGTACGCCTGTTCTGGGCGGACAGCTAGTCCGTTGTGATGAGTGTGACTTTGAACAGCATCGTTATCATTCCTGTCGTGATCGGCACTGCCCGAAGTGCCAACACAAAGCGTCGCAACAGTGGTGTGATCAACAAATGC
>QIJM01000441.1 GCA_003232445.1 Paraglaciecola arctica | reverse complement strand
TGAATGTCGGAACGCGCTTTTGAATATAACCAAGAACATCTTTTGGCAATCCTACTATATCTGACAAGATGCATACCTCACCTTCAGTGTCCTCAATATTTGGCGCAAGTACAGCCACTACTGGCAATCTCCTATAGCATTTCCAGCAATCGATTTTCATGCCTACCAAATATAGAGGAGGTAGTATTTTCAGGCTATCATCTTCCATAGTTTTTACGCATAACGTTGAGCTAAACGGCGCGTTTACGCGTCCGGTGGAGGCCGAAGGCCGTAACGCATTTGAGCGTTTTGTTAGCCGAATATTTTTCTCGGGAACTCATTACGCTTTACGATCATTGGCTTGCCCAGCATGGTGTTCTTTACCCCAGGAGAATTAACGTATGCCCGCATACTTTTACCGCTAGGTACTGTAACCAAAATTGTATATTGATCTTCTTTGCTTCCTTTTTCTACTTTACGGCTGTTAATTAATTTGGCAAGTTCATCATAAGAAAGACAACATATCTCACGCTCTCCAACACAGACCATTGCGACAAATGTGCTGGAATTTGCTTTATGTATTTTCTCTAGATCTTTTAAATGCTCCCTTGTGAAAGTGAACATATATTCATCATGTGCTTTTGTTTTTTTGGATGCGTACTTTAAATATAATCCTATTTCATCATTGATTTTGTATGCATTTCGGTGGAGTTTGGCACCTATTTTAAGAGAGTTTATTGCTGTGAAACGCTTATGTTCTGCTACCTGAATTAATGCGGCACCATGGAACATATGATCATCATGAATTTTCATTTTTCTCTCCTATTCTTGGTCGGCTAACGATGAGCTCACTGGCAGGCAAAAGTGGCGTGGCTTTTGCGCTTTTTGCAAAAGGCGCGCCGCTTTTGCCTGTCCAAGTGTAGCGGCTGGTTAGCCGGGGGCTGATACGCTGCTTGATAAGGGCTTTTCACTTTGGATGCCACCATACCAAAAACCTCTTTCATTCATGCTGCGTTTTAAAAAGGGCACCCTTTGCACACTAAAAGGTATCATTCTTCCGCTGCGCCTTGAGTATCGCCACCCGTTACAATAACCACCATCTTCGCACGATGCTGAGGGCCGGCACACTGGTTTTTGGCGCTACACACTTGAGCCATATTTTCGCTCACTTTCTTATTGCCTATTCCGGCTAACGTTTAGGGTAAGTTGCGCTTGGAGCAGAGCGAAGCGACACGTAAAGCGTCAACTTGACCCGCTTGTTAGATGTGTTTTTCATCAATTCTTTTCATTATATCTTCTGTGTAATCGATAACTGAGCGTATACAATTTTCCATTATCGAATTTGAAATATTAATTTTATTGCCAATTCTTTGTTTAGTATCTTTGAATAAGGATTTAAAGTTCTTATCAACCACTCCATTTTTATGGATTAGTAAATTACGGATTTGTGCGAATTTGAATATTTCTTTTTTTATATTTTTTTCGACCTTTGATTCACCAAATATCGGTTTAAGTATAGATTCGAATCTGTTAAAACCATATCGAATATTTGTTGTGTTTTGTAGGATATACAAATCAGCTACAAATATTTTTTGATCTTTTTTACTTAGCATCAAGAAATCGTTAATATTATATTTGATGTTATTTATATTTGGTATTTTTGAATATTTACAGGCTCGGAAGTACAAATAGATGACTTCTGTTATAGCGGATTCAAATCTTGAATATAAGAGTATTAATTCTGCGCTCTTTATAGAAAAATAATCTTCATCTATTTCTTTTTTAACGGCTATGATAGTTTCTTTATTCTTTTCATTTACTTCCTCTTCTGTGGGGTAATTATTTTCTGGTCGCACTTTCTGCAATAATTTCCCAGATTTAATGGAATTCTCAAGCCTTTTTTCATAAAACTCTATGCTATTTTCGAATATAGAATTTATCACATGGATGTGGATAAAGTATTCGAGAAAATCAATCAATGGCTTTTTATATTTCTTGTTATCTTTCATTTATCCTCTTTTTATAAGACTACATCTAACGTTGAGCTAAGCTGCGCCGCGTAGCGGCGTCAGGTGGAGGCCGAAGGCCGGAACGAACTTGAGTGTTTTGTTAGCGGCTATTTGTTTATTGCACATATTTTCCGGCTAACCATTCTTACAAAAGTACTTTTTAACCGCATAGCGTAAATCTCGGGCGGCTTGCCCCCGAGCTGGATAGTGTAAACTGGGTGTTTTCCCAGTTTGCATTATCCGGTTTATG
>QIJM01000136.1 GCA_003232445.1 Paraglaciecola arctica | reverse complement strand
AACATAAAACCAAAAATGGTGCCTAAAATTTTACCTATCATCTGCTTCCGCTAACTATCTGTTTTATTTAATTCGGTTAATCGTTGGGATGTACCCACGTCTGTCCATTGCCCAGTAAAATGTTGCGCGCCGATTAACCCTTGGTAAACAAATCGAAAATATAGACGAAAGCTGGCATCTGCTGAAACTATTTCCAACGATCCACACTCGAAGTCTGTGTTTTGGTTAATCCAAGTGTGTAATGGCTATTTTCGAAGTTGTTTATGAGGTTTTCAAGGGTTTCTCTTATCATTGAACAAAGTTGGCTACTGGATGAGAGTAAAGAATGGCGAAATATGGCTTTTTTTGCAAGTTTACTGGTAAATCCCATTGAAACCTTTAAAATTACATACTTACCCGCTGTTTTAAATACAACTTTAGGCCATTTTGTACTTGTCTAGTATACAAAATAAACAATTCATATTTATTAGTCTGCTGTTGATGTCGATTGGGCTGGCAAATGCTCAAGAAGTCTGTTTTGTTCCCTTGACTGGGCCTAATCTCGAAAATTCGCTACTTGAAGGGCAAATTCGAGTCAAGTCTGAAGATAGTGAAATCAATCAAGATACTTTTGCGCAATTCAAAGGCAAAGTAGAAATAGACAGTTCCGAAGCCAAAATCAAAGCTGATGAAGCGTTACTCAATCGCCAAACCCAGACCTTGAATGCCACTGGCAATGTCAGTTTTCAAGACGATAACATTACTGTATCCAGTCAAAATGTGCAGTTAAATAGGATTTCAAATGAATTACTCATTGAACAAGCCTTTTATCAGCTAAATAGAGTGCAAGGCCATGGCAAGGCCGAAAAAATTGGCATTAGCGAAACAACAGGTATTAATCTTATAGAGTCTAGTTTTACCTCTTGTCCAGTAGACGATGAAGTGTGGCGCATTCAAGCAAGCAACATAGAAATCACGCAGAATCAATCCCGAGGAGTGGTTAAACATGCACGGTTTTATATTAAAGACGTGCCAGTGCTGTATTTGCCGTACTTTTCTTTCCCAATTAATGAAGAAAGACAATCTGGTATTTTATATCCAAGTATTGCCAGTAATAGTTCTACTGGTATCAGTGTCGAACAGCCTGTGTATTGGAACATTGCGCCCAATTATGACTTAACCTTTAGTCCAAGGTTTATGACAGAGCGTGGATTGCAGCTTAAAACCGAATTTAGATATTTAACCGAACAACATACTGGTCAGGTAAATATTGAGTATTTGCCTAACGATCAAGACCTAAACGATGATACCGACCGTTACTTTTATCGATTAGTGCACAGTGGTCAAATTGGCAAAAATTGGCGATTCAATGCTGATATTAATGGTTTAAGCGACGACAACTATATTGTTGATTTAGGTTCTGATTATTACAATCGAGCAGATACTCATTTATATAAAACACTAGGTTTGAGTTATTTTTCACAAAGTCTAGATATCACCGCGCAATTTAGAGACTTTGAAGTATTGGGCGACCATCCTGACAGTTATCGTGCATTACCCGAAATCAGACTCAATTATTTAACTCCAATAGGTTTAGGCGTCGAGTTTCAAGTGAATTCAGAGTTAGCCTACTTTGAAAGCGGCGAATTAGATAACCCAAAGGCGACGCGTTTTCATATTGCTCCTACAGTGCGCTATCCATTCCAAAATCAATGGAGCGAGTTTCTAGCAGAAGCCACTATTTTACATACTCGGTACATTCAGGAAAATATCCAAAACTTGGCTCTTGAAAAAAACGTTTCCCGTACCTTAGGCCAAGTCAAAGTTTATGGCTCTTTGGCGTTTGAGAGACCTGCTAGTTGGTTTGGTACAGAGGCAACCCAAACCTTTGAACCTAAAGTCCAGTACTTGTATACCAGCTTCGAAGACCAAAGCGACATTGGCCGATACGACACGACTCGACTATTTAATGACTTCGCTGGGTTATTCAGAGGGCAGGAGTTTACAGGGCTTGATCGTATCAGCGACAATAATCAAATTACAGTAGGTATGACATCAAGATTTATCGATAAGAATAACCAAGAACGTTTTAAACTCAGTTTAGGACAAATATTTTATTTAAAAGACAACCAAGTGGTCGATGCATCTAAAGATGATGACCGTTCGGCCTTAGCTGCAGAACTAGACTGGCAAATAGGCAGTAAATGGTACATGCATACTCAGGCACAGGTTTCGACTATTACCGACAAGGTCGAACGCAGTAGTTT
>QIJM01000140.1 GCA_003232445.1 Paraglaciecola arctica | reverse complement strand
CGGTAGAGAGGGAAGTACCTGTAAACATATCCGTTGCATCGAACAATGAGGTAACATTCCATGCTCCCAGATTTTGATTAAAAGCACTGGCATTACTGAACATTCTTCTCATGTCCGTCACACTGGCAGTATTCCAACTACCTATGTCCTGATTGAAGACATTGGCACCATTGAACATAGCTCTCATACCCGTCACACTGGCAGTATCCCAACTGCTGATGTCCTGATTGAAGGCACTGGCACGAAAGAACATAAAACGCATATTCGTTACACTGGCAGTATTCCAATTACCGATGTCTTGATTGAAGGCAAAGGCATTCTCAAACATAGCACTCATATCTGTCACACTGGCAGTATCCCAACTGCCGATGTCCTGGTTGAAAGCGCTGGCATTATGGAATATAAGACTCATCCTCGTCACAGCAGACAAATCAGGTGTATCAGTAGCCGCACCACCCGCATCATTTAAATTACTACATCCCCGAAAAGCCCCTCTCATTGAAGTCCATTGTCCTGTACCCCATTGGTTGATACCCGTGATTTTTTCCCTATCACCAACATTGTTAAAAAATATACGCGGAAAACCAGTGCCAGCACCTGTGTTGTCTTCTATACGGATTCTATAAGTACCAGCTCCGCCCAATGCACTATAGTCGCAGGTCACACTACCTGTTTGTGCCATAAATTCATCAGTACCATCATCATTGCAGTCGACGTTGTAGTTATAGCCGATGTCATTGGTTGGAATGGTAAACTGATTATTAGCAGAGACCCCTGAATTGTCGGTTTGTACGGTGATGATAAAATCATCTATACCTGCGGCATAAGAAGTGGCAAAAAAACCACTTAAAATGATTAAGGTCAGAATTTTTTTATTGATTAAACTGTTCATTAGTTTATGTTCTCCATTATTGGGTTATTACATAATGTTTTAGGTTTTTCAGATAGCTATTGGGTAAAACAAGCCCCCAACCATATTTTCCGCAAAGTTAAAATTATTTATGTCACATAGGTTTTTTTTGAGATCCACAATTTCGCACGACTGCATGGATGCCCAACAGTAGGCGCATTAGGCGAGTTAGTTAGGGCAACGCAGGAGCAGTTGCCGAGTAGCTTCTCTATTCTCAGACACACGCTCTCCTAGGAAGCTTGTCCCAGAATAGAAAATCTATTACAGAAAAGCTGGATTTAGGGCTATTTCCCGCTTTTTTTCTTCAAATAGAGTGACTATTCTCCTCAGAAAATCGAAAAATAGCCCTAAATCCAGCTTTTCTTCACTGCGATTCCTATTCTGGAACAAGCTCCTTAAGCACGGCATAAAGCACAAGCATAACAGGCGTCAATAGCTATTATTTACAAATGGTATGGATCAAAAGTTATGAGAGTCGGAACTTTATAAGAATAATCTTCAGGGTTTATCTTTAAAACAAACTCCACTAAAGTGATTTTCCCCTTGTCATCCGTGGTAAAAACCAAGCCACTGTGATTTTTGAAAAATTCACCTCGAATTAATAACCAGCCTTTATCAAGCTTTACAGCTTGTTTGAATTCTCCACCATCACTACGCTTATAAGGAAATACGTGTTGAAATGCGTTTCCCAATAGGTTTGCTTTTTCTGCTGAATCCAGCACAAAATCATCGCGAATCAACTTTAGGTATCCAGATAAAATAGCCGAGGTTCCAGGATAATTAAGATTCAGGACGTCTCCATCAACTATCGAAATGTATCCCAGTAATGGCTTTACTTCATATATGGGTGCGCGAAATATTTGTGCAGCAGCTGGGTCTATCTCAGCTTTGTTAATTTTAATTTTTGATAATATTTTCTTTTCAACTGCAGCATTTACATCTGCTGGCACCTCCGCCGCAACATTAAGCACTGCTTCCGCTGCACTCATAACCGCTGCTTCAGCATCTGTAGTTAATGTTTTTTCTTCAGCATGTACTGGCAGTAGCATCAACGATAAAATGCAGATGGATAAAGCATTGATGCCTGTTTTAGAAGTAAACATGTTATAAATATTTAGTTTGTATTTCATTTTTTTCAATTCCTTATCTGGTTGGTTAAATTGCCATTCGAATCACGACTGTGGTTTCAGCTCCGTTATTCTTGTATTGATACTTGATGTTGCTGTTATTTTTAATAAGTGACTCACTCAATAAAAAAACAAAAACTAAGGGTCAAAATGCTTGTTTAGTAACATAATTTATTATGTATAATAAAGTCACTAAACAAGTAGCTTGACCCATTT
>QIJM01000336.1 GCA_003232445.1 Paraglaciecola arctica | reverse complement strand
CGCGACGTTAAAACCGCCAAAGGCGAACTGCAACTGGAAAAATTGTTTCAACAATTCCCCCGCCTTAAACTCACCCACGAACTGGCGGGCAAATACCGCTTCTTCCACTGGGAGCTGAACTTTGCCGATATTTTCGCTGATGGCGGCGGCTTCGACATCATGCTCGGCAACCCGCCGTGGCTCAAAGTGGAGTGGAATGAGAGCGGCGTGTTGGGGGACTACAATCCTCACTTTTTGCTGCGTAATTTTAGCGCTACCAAACTTAGGAACGAACGCCTAGCTGCTTTTGAACGCAACCCACAGCTGGAGCAGAGTTGGTTTAGTGAGTTGGAGGAAGCAGAAGGCGCTCAAAATTTTCTTAGTAGTACATGTAATTATCAAATGTTAGTTGGTCAAAAGGTTAATTTATACAAATGTTTTGTTCCGCTCTCATGGTATGCCGCGAACAAGAAGGGAATAATAGGTCTGATACATCAAGAAGGGTTTTATGATGCAAAAAGGGGGGAGTTAGCAAGAGAGTGTTTGTATAGGCGTTTAGTTTACCGTTTTCAATTTTTTAATGAACTGAAGCTGTTTAAAGATGTTCATCATTCGAGGCCATTTAGTTTAAATATTTACTGGAAAGAACCGTCGGATGTTGGCTTTATCAATATATCTAATCTCTTTTCTGTAAGTGCACTAGATCAGTGTTTCAATAGTGAAAATGAACTAGAAGGAGTAAAGAATACTAATGGTGGATGGAGTATAAAGGGTAGTCCTCTCAGAAAAGTGACTGTAAACGAAAGTTCGTTAAGATTATTTAGATCTATTTTTGATTCAGAGTCGGAAACAGATCTAGGTACAAGGCTCCCCAATATACACTCTGGTATTTTGATCGGTATTTTGGAAAAAATGTCAAAATTCCCGCTTAGGCTTGAGTCCTTAGGTAGGGACGTTCTAATTAACCAATTGTTTGACGAAAAACAGTGTCAAGATAAGCGTTATTTAGAGAAATCACCAAGTAATCGTGTCAATGAATTAATTGTGTATTCTGGTCCCAATTTATATATATGCAACCCATTTTATAAGGTGCCACGAACTTCATATAAAAATAGCTCGGATTATGAAGTTGTTGACTTAAATACATTAAGTGAAATAGGTGTAAAAAAGACTTTATTTAAGGCAATTAATGGGAAAGAGTTGTTGAGGTCTGTTCCTAATCTTCCGTGGGCTGATAATTTAAAGTTTACAGACTCTTTTCGTGTTGCATTCAGTGAGTGGGTAGACGATGGGTCAGAAAGAACAATGGCCCCGTGTCTCATTCCTAGAGGTGTGGCTCATGTTAATACCATCTCTTCCGTAGCGTTAAGCTCATACGGAGCTACTGCTTCATTTTTGGGTATGGCCTCATCCATTCCTATTGATTATTTAGTTAAAAGTACGGGTGTAAGCCATATAAAAGAGTGGTTGGTTAGAAAACTACCATTATTAAATAAAAACTCAATTCTATATAGCGCGCTAGTGTGTAGAACCTTAGTTCTGAATTGCTTAAGTCAGGAGTATTCGGATTTTTGGGAAAAGCTCTGGCGAGAGGAATTCAAAACGGATTCATGGGCCGGAAGTAGTAGTTTTCTAAAAGAAAACTTCTTTGCGAATCTTGACGGTGAATGGAATGGTAATTGTTGCCTACGATTGGACTATGCTAGAAGGCAGGCATTAGTTGAGATAGATGTTATTTCTTCTATGGCTCTTGGCTTGTCATTTGATGAGTTAATTACTATATATCGTGTTCAGTTTCCTATCGCGAGAAAGTATGAGGGTGATACTTGGTACGATTGCCAAGGGCGGATAGTTTTTACAAATAATGTGCAAGGGTTATCTGGAGTAGGAATAAGCCGAAAGTCTAAGAGAGACGTGTTGCTGACCGTTGAAACCCCCGATGGTCAAACAGAAGAAAAACCCCTCGGCTGGGAAGATGCCATCGATCTGCCCGCAGGCACAAAAATCCACCGCACCGTCATCGACGATACCCAACCCGGTGGCCCCCGAGAAAAAACCATCACCTACCAGGCCCCCTGGTATCTGCCCAACCGGGAAGAGGACTACCGCGTGGCGTGGCAGGTGTTTAGTGAGCGGTTTGCCAGTGATGAATTGGATAGTGGCGTTTCGATATCCATAGATGCTGAAGCCGATCATTTATACGGAAGACGCATAGCTGAACAGTTTTATTGCGGGGTGATCGTTGCATCGATTCAGCGCCTTGAACCAGTGACAAAAGATA
>QIJM01000434.1 GCA_003232445.1 Paraglaciecola arctica | reverse complement strand
AACTTATTTGAAAGAAGGCTTTCTCTTTGAAATACTGGATGAGCAGGTGATGGAAATGACAGATAATGCCTGTGCAGAATTACTTCTAAAAGAACGTAATAAATTATTTAACCAGATCTTTGAGCAGAATAAACGAGCCTAAATATCACTTATTTGAGACTCATTTGTTAATTGGAAAATACTCCCCATAGTAATTAAAAAAACAAAAATACAGTTATATATGAGGTGTTAAGGATTACTCATTCATAAATAACTCTGTTTGAAGTCACATTGTAACTATTTTTTCAACTTGCAATGATTGAGTAAAGTAGGCAAAACAAACCAGTAGTGTTTTTAACAGTATATGATAAAACACAGTTGCCTATTAAATCGAGCAAGACCCTAGTATAATCCTGCGGTCTAAATATTGACCAAGGTTTATATTTTACAACCCATGTTAGCTTTGGTTATTGCAAAGCAGAAAGCTTTTCACAGGAGAGAATCATGAAAATAGCCGTATTAGGTGCAGCCGGTGGTATCGGCCAAGCGTTATCATTATTATTAAAAACTCAATTGCCAGCGGGCTCTGAGTTATCTTTGTATGATGTTGCTCCAGTGGTTCCCGGAGTCGCAGTCGATTTAAGCCACATCCCTACCGATGTGAAAGTACAAGGTTACGGAAAAGATGATTTAGCTGATGCCTTAACCGGTTGTGACATTGTGTTGATCCCAGCTGGTGTACCTCGTAAGCCAGGCATGGATCGTTCTGATCTGTTTAACATCAATGCCGGTATCGTTAGGAATTTAATTGATGCTATTGCAGATAATTGCCCAGAAGCTTGCACTTGTGTTATCACTAACCCAGTGAATACAACTGTTGCCATTGCAGCAGAAGCGTTAAAAGCCAAAGGTGTGTACAACAAAAACAAATTGTTTGGTGTGACCACGCTTGATGTTATCCGTTCAGAAACCTTTGTGGGTCATCTTAAAGGATTAAACCCAGCCAACGTGCACGTTCCAGTTATTGGCGGACACTCTGGCACCACTATATTGCCTCTTTTATCGCAAGTTAAAGGTGTAGAGTTCACTGATGAAGAAGTGGCAAGTTTAACAACTCGTATCCAAAATGCGGGTACTGAAGTAGTTGAAGCAAAAGCCGGTGGCGGATCAGCAACGCTATCTATGGGTCAAGCTGCGGCAAAATTCTGCTTATCTTTGGTTGACGCTATGCGCGGTGAAAACGTGGTGGAATACACTTACGTTGAAACTAATAGTGACGACGCTGCATTTTTTGCTCACCCTGTACGTTTAGGTAAAAACGGCGTAGAAGAAATTCTATCTTACGGTGAGTTGAGTGAATTTGAAGAAAACGCTAAACACGCAATGTTAGACGGCCTACGTGGTGATATCGCAATGGGTGTTGAATTCGTTAAAGGTTAGTTTTTATTGAAGCGCTTACAATGAAGTACTGATAAAAAACCGCTTACAAAAAAGCCCCTTAGAGTTATTTCTAAGGGGCTTTATATATACCCAAACCGCTAAACTCCCGCTGAATCCGTCATTTTGAGGTGGTATCAGTTATTACACTGCTGCGACAGGTCGACTGGTTACAGTTTTATTAGTTTGAATAGGTCTTGTAGGTTTGGCTTGTTTGGCGAATTCTGTAGTCAACTTACCACCACTTTGAGGCATTGGTGCGTTTAATTGCTTTAACCTAGGTTTAGGGAGCTTAGCTTGAATACACTCTCTAATATCTTGTGCTTTGTAGCCAGAGCGCACTTTGATCCTAACGTGAGGTATGTGCGCTGCATCTAGTGCGCCGCTAACAAAAAAGTCACGCTGACTTTTGTAACCATCTTTGCCGCTGTTGTGAACTAAATCAATTGCGATGATAGGTGACATGTCTTCTTTGGAACAAAGAACAAAATCAAGATGTTTGCTGCTTGCCCGTGTAGCCGCATTTTTACTGGTTTTTTTATCTGCATTTTGACGAATAGTCAAGATATCGCTCATCTTCACCCTGCATAAAATACGAAATTCTTTTCCTACCGCTTCTTCGATAAGCTCTAAAAACGTACGTTCAACGGGGGTAAACAAGTTGCCTTTCTTTTTAAAAGGAAATGCCAAACCCGGTTCATGTAGTTTCATTGCGCCTACAGTTACGATGTGCTAGTTCCATGGTATCTCCAAAAGCCAATGTCAGAAAATTGACTAGTTGTTAGTCTTTTCCTGAATAAGCAAAGAAAGTGCCAATGGCGAGATGAAAACGAGACTTTTAACTATAGAGATTTAGAATAGTTTGAAATTAAGCTTAACCAGCTGATTTAACTAGTATATCTATTTGACTGCCTTGACCATCTTTAGATATAACCAGCACTTTTTGACCATTAGCATATTGCAGCACAATACGGCCTTTAAACATTTCTTCATCTTCGGCTTGACCAAGTTGTTCTAGATAAAACTCCTTTGCAGTTTGCTGATCACTAATAGCAAAATAAGACATACTGGCAGGTAGTTCTTCGGCAAATAATTGGCAGAATTTGGCGTTAGGGTATAAAGGTAAAGTATAAAAGTCTTGTGGGCAGGTTTGCGTACTGACATTCGCTTCAGTTTGCAGTTCTTCTGCCTGCAATAATCCGTTAGACGTTATTGCCAATAACACAGACACTTTAAAGATTATTTTTAACAAACACATATCCTCAACCCAGAGCTTTTGTTTACTATAGAAGCTCATCATCTTAGCAGCAAGCCTATTCAATGTATGAAAGGTATAGTTGACCGTTAATGAGTATATAAATGATAAAACTTTGTGCAGACTATTTAAGAATTATACTGTTTTGTGGAGGTTTACTGATAGGTATTCAAATCCCTGCTGTTGTGGATCAGTATGCCAAGCGAATTGATGCCCATCTAACCGAAGCGCTAGATGTTTTTGCGGGTTTCCAACAAACCGCAGATCGTTATTTTGAGGGCAATATTCAAGATCTAATCAGCCATTATGAAAGTAGCGACGATCCCGTGTTTAAAAACGACGCAACTAATATTTTGTTTATTTCAAACCGTGTGACTCATCTTAAATCAGAGCAGATAGCCCTTAAACAATCTGCATTGATGAGAACAGCACATGTGTTGTTTTTTCCTGACCACAAGATTTTTCAACACACATTAGATACTCATCAACCCACAGGCATTGATATGGGGTTTGATCAGTGGTTTTTTAATCGCTAGCTTTTTCGATTTACTATTTTACGCTATTGGATACCTGTTAAGGCTCAAAAAAACCATAAAAAAGAGTAATACCAATCCATCCTAACAATTAGCCACTCAGGTTCACAGCCAAAACGACAAGTCAGATAGGTAAAGTCAGTATTTTCATAATCCAGAACTGAGTTATTGTATAGAGCATGGATAGCGTTTATCCTTTCTAAGTTGCTGACTTTTTTTTACCTGAACATGCTCTGGTTGATGCAGGTATTAAGCCCAATAAGGATTTTATGTTGTATTTAGTGAGAATGATTAGCGCTGTGGC
>QIJM01000639.1 GCA_003232445.1 Paraglaciecola arctica | reverse complement strand
CAACTGCCAGGTATAATGAAAAACACCCGTATCCTTCTTCCAGCCAAGGCGTTCATATAATTTTTGAGCGGGATTGTGAATATCTGTTTCCAGCGTAAGTCTCCTGCAATTTTCTGAAATAGCAAAATCTTTGGCGTAATTTATAAGTGCAGCTCCCACGCCTTTTCCTCTTGCTTCTTCGGAAACAAATAAATCATTTAAAATATAGGTGCGTTGCATTGATACTGAAGAGAATGACGGATACAATTGTGTAAAACCAAGCCCGAAGCCGTCTTCGGCAATAGCCATAAAAATAACAGAATCGTTTTTCTGAAAGCGTTTCTTTAGAAATTCTGTTGCGGCTTGAATATCCGATGGCTGCTTATAAAATACCCTGTATCCATTAAATAGTGATGAAAGCACCTCCAAATTTGCAGTTGTTGCTGTGATGATTTTCATTGTTGTAAACTAGATTTAAACGTAAAATGAAGGTAGTAAAAATAGAATAACAAAAGCACGGACGGTCATTAAGAAATCCTTTATTACCTATAGACATCTCCAATCTCCATGAACTTCCCTGATTAGTGTTGTCCGTTTTTGTTTAATAATAGGTATACCTTCTCACTTTAGCGATGTATTTTGCTAGACGCATAACTTGATGACTGTAGCCATATTCGTTATCATACCAGACATAAATCACTATGTTTTTTCCATCTTTTGCAACAATTGTAGCATGGCTGTCGAAGATAGAAGGTGCTGAGGATCCAATGATATCTGATGATACCAATTCATTGTTTATCGAATACTTTATTTGCTCGACCAAATCACCCTCAAGGGCATATTTTATCATTGTGGCATTTAACGTATCTCTGGACGTTTTGTTTTCAAGTTCCAGTTTCAGAATTGCTAAAGAACCATTAGGAACTGGTACCCGAATTGCATTCGATGTTAACTTCCCTTCAAAAGAAGGCAATGCTTTCGATACTGCACTACCTGCTCCTGTTTCGGTAATTACCATATTTAAGGCTGCAGCACGTCCTCTTCGGTATTTTTTATGCATATTATCAACCAAATTCTGGTCATTCGTATAGGCATGAATTGTTTCTAAATGTCCTTGTACAACACCGAAAGAATCTTCGATTGCTTTAAGAATGGGCGTAATGGCATTGGTGGTACAGGATGCTGCTGAAAATATATCGACAGTTTCTGGATCATAATCCTTGTGATTTACACCATGAACAATATTGGGCACTCCTTTTCCCGGTGCTGTAAGCAAAACTTTTGACACTCCGTTTGCCTTTAAATGACGCCCAAGCGCCTCTTTGTCTCTAAATGCACCAGTATTATCTATTACCAGCGCATCTTCGATTCCGTATTTGGTATAATCAATTTCTTCAGGAGCATTTGCTGAAATAACATGAACCGTCGTTCCATTTATCACTAATGCGCTATTTTTTAGATCAATTCCAACAGTTCCCGGAAAATCCCCATGCACAGAATCATACTGTAGCAACGATGCTCTTTTTTCCAGAACCGTTTTATCTACACCACCACGGGTTACAATTGCCCGAAGTCGCATCTGGTTTCCACGTCCGGTACGAGTCATAAGTTCCCGGGTCAGAAGTCGGCCAATACGCCCAAAACCATAAAGAACAATGTCCTTTGGTACAATATCATTCGACTCTTTAGCATCCTTAAGCTTATGACTTACAAATGCAACACCGTCTGTGAACTGGTTATCTTCAAGTTGATATTCGTATGTAAGTTTGCCGACATCCAGCTTGGCAGGAGGAAGATCTAGTGTTCTAATTGCCTGAGCTATCTCAACCGAATCAAAAATTGAAATTGGTTTTTGAACAAATTTACCGGCATATTCGTGTAAATTCAGTATCTCGCTTACGTTGCGATCGATCAATTGATTTCTAAACAGCACCAACTCGATGGAACGGTCGTACCAAAGATCGCTAACAATTTTAATAAATGCTACAGTAGCCTTGCGACGATCGGTTTGAAAAGACAGTTCTTTTTCATAAACTTCATCAAAATTCATAATGGTTGTTTTTTAAGGATTGAATTTTTTGCAAAAGTATAGAATTCAATCGTTTTCGTAAAGAATATGTGTAAAAATAAATGGCTTTATGTTATTTATAGTGGGTGAAAAACTTACTGATGAACTACAAAATATATTAAAAACCACTACTGTCCGACTAAAATTATTAAAATCTATTAAATGCCTTGCTATTCTTATGTTTAACGAGTTTTTAAAATAAGACACCTTGCTTTTA
>QIJM01000084.1 GCA_003232445.1 Paraglaciecola arctica | reverse complement strand
CATACTCTACCCACGAAGTCTGTAGGCTGTGGTCTTCCCAGGTATTGCTTACAACATCACCTGGAATTTCAACGCTCCAACAAATTAATGCGTTACCTTGATCTAACATTCCTTTTTCTTTTGGTAACACTTTAAATATTTTTGGCGGTTCACTATCACTATCTTTTGGCCAGGATAACAACAAAACATTCTCTTCATTAACAAATAAAATATTGCTTTCCAGCAAGTCTTTTACAACATTACCTTTTTCAATATACCGCTTTACTGCTCTTGCTTTAAGATGGGAGTGATTTGAGTTGCACCATTTATCAAGCTGTTCTAGATACCCATTAAAAAACCCTTTCTTTTTGCCACCGTACTCGGGGTAGTCTTTTGCCACATACTGAACTTTATCCGCCAGTGGGTGAGGTGCTTCACCGCTACTTCTGCCTGCTGATTTTTCAGTTGCAGGCAATACAATCTGTGTTTTTTCTAACACTTCAGCCCACTTAAAGCTTCCTTCGCCGTCGATTGTTATTTTGATATGTGCATTTTGTAAGGTATGACTAATCGGCATCAACTGATCTGAGTCAGGAGGATCGAGCTGAACACCGGCTTCGTAAGTTTCATACAGTTTTGCCATCCAGCTCATAATTTTTCCTCCTCAACATCTACCGGCAAAAAATTTTCACCTTCTTCAAATAGTTTGGGCAGCATAGGACGAATAAATCGACTCACCGTACACTCTTCAGGCCGAGGAAATTCCAGAATTCCTTTTTTTAACGTGGCATTCCAAAAACGACTATGCAGTTCATTTTTACCCGTCTCATCCGGGTAATCAAAACCATGAAACATTAAACCAAAACCCAGTTCATCTATGTCGTCGTAAGCTCCTGTGCCTTCGCCAAACTCACAAGCTTCTACATAGGCTTGACAGTCGCGCGTTCCCAGAAAAATATCCTGCCGCCCTCCACGCTCTATTGAGCGCTTAGCAATAGCAAAGTGTTTGCCGTCAATGTGATCTTTGGCTAATTCTGGACGATGTTCATTCCATTCAAAATGTGCCTCAACCTGATATTCCACATCATGCAGAAAGGTATAGATGGCTAGGCTGTTCCCACCATTCCATACCAGCGGCTTTGTGCCTTTGGTTTGAGTACGCAATGGTTTCATCACCCTTACCCGGTCAACATGCCAGATAAAGCTGGGTTTCCAGTAAACAGATTTCAGAACGCCCTTAATCGCTTCATAAGTAGGCAGATGATAAGAACATTTCTCACCGCCAATTTTTGTTACCGGGTCAGTGAACAAGGCATAACGACCATGCACCTTAAAGCTGACACTATTTTTGGGTTTATCATGCATTCAATCTACTCCTAGAAAACTCATTTTGTTACAGGGTTTAACTGACAAGCCAAACTCACCGCTGTAATATTTTTCATCGAGATAATAGATGCCTTCATCGGGTTGTATTTCATGAATGGCATCTTCAGTTTGTAACTGCTTCCAAACATTTGGGAATACGTTAACACTGAATTTTTGTGCCTGCTTTAACAGCTCTCGGTAGGTTTTCACATCAAACTCTTTTGCAACCCGCCCCAGCTCTGCAATTAAATCTTTCCCCTCTTCACCATAAGGCACAATGACGGCCTGTGTTGGTGAGTCAATGGCCTTGAACATTTTTCCTGCTGTCATAAAAGATTGTTGAAGCAGTAATGTACTTTTGTTCTGACCAATATTTCGTTCATTGTCACTTAACAGATTTAGTAAATCATCATCCCTGCCCAGTTTTTTAGCGGAGACGGGATAGCTCATTTCTTCTGCTCGATCATAAAAATAGTAATTGAAATATTGTTTGATGGCATCGGGCGCTAACAAGTTACTAAACCCTTCATCCATCACACGCTGTGCCTTATCACGCCCCACTTTGATATCTTTTAATAGATCAATTTTTTCCTCATTTGGGTTGACCACATGTACAGTTGCCTCTTTTCGCAAACCATTTCTATTACAACGCCCAGCGGCTTGCGCGATAGAGTCTAACCCCGCAAGAAAACGTATCACTGATGCAAAATCCACATCGACACCCGCTTCAATCAGCTGGGTGCTAATGCATAGCACAGGTTGATTATTTTTCAATCGCTCCTTAACGTCTTTAAAAGTCGATTTACGATGCGCAGGACAAAGGCTAGTGCTCAATTGGAACAGTGCATCTTTGTCTATATCAGAACTGTCTTGCATTTCAATAAAAAGCTGTTGCGCCCAGGATTTTGTATTGACAATAATCA
>QIJM01000017.1 GCA_003232445.1 Paraglaciecola arctica | reverse complement strand
GAGCACCAGCGACTTTCACTCTTCGTTCTAGCCCTTTGAAAGGGAACGGCCATTCCTACAGGACTACGCCTCGATTGAAAGTCGCTGGTGCACTCTGAGTGGCTAATTGTTAGGATGGATTGGTATTGTTCCCTTGCCGCGGCCATGCAGTGCCAATGACTTTGGCTATGGACATCACTGGATATAGCTTTTAGGGCTATCAATTTATTACACTTTGAATTAACATCAGCGTCTTCAATTTAGTTGTTTAATATGGGTGCATACCCCTCAAGTCTGGAGTGCAACAATGCAAGATGATAACAGTTCACATGATCCGTTTAATTGGGGCTATGTGATTGCAGCCTTAGGTGTGCTGCTAGCGTTGCCATTAATGCCTATCATACTGAGTTGGTTCGTTTTTTACCTTTAATATCCGCAACTATTCAACTTATCTAATTATTAAATTACGGGGAAATTCGTGCCCGCTGAATATATAAAATCGGTTATTAAAACCGTTCCTGATTACCCAAAACCTGGGATCATGTTTCGTGATGTGACCTCAGTTTTAGAAGATCATAAAGCCTACTCAGCCTCTATCGAACTCTTATTGAAGCATTATGCGCCAATGGGTTTTGATAAAGTAGCGGGTACCGAAGCTCGTGGATTTTTGTTCGGTGCGCCTTTGGCCATAGAACTAGGTATAGGATTTATTCCTGTGCGTAAGCCAAAAAAACTGCCTCGTGAAGTGATAAGCGAAAGTTACGAACTTGAATACGGTACTGATTGTTTAGAAATCCATAGAGATGCTGTGAAACCTGGCGAAAAAGTATTGATGTTGGATGATTTGTTGGCAACTGGCGGCACTATGATCGCCACAGCTAATTTAATCAGACGTTTAGGCGGTGTGGTTGAACACGCTGGTTTTGTTATTTCTTTACCAGAACTCGGTGGCGAGCAAAAGCTCATCGATTGCGGTGTCACCAGCTTTTCTATTTGTGAATTTGAAGGCGAGTAGCTAATTAACATGAGTTATCAAGTTTTAGCAAGAAAATGGCGACCTAACCGTTTTGGTGAGTTAGTCGGGCAAGAACATGTCGTCACCGCCATTTCCAATGCACTTGATAACAATAGATTGCATCATGCTTATTTATTTACCGGCACGCGAGGTGTGGGTAAAACCACCATTGCCCGAATTTTTTCAAAAAGTTTAAACTGTGAACAAGGCTTAAGTGCCAAACCTTGTGGTCAATGTAGTACCTGTAAAGAAATCGAAAATGGCAACTTTATTGATTTACTTGAAATAGATGCGGCATCGCGTACTAAGGTAGAAGACACCCGCGAGTTGCTTGACAATGTGCAGTACAAACCTAGCCGTGGGCGTTACAAAGTCTATCTGATAGATGAAGTGCATATGTTGTCGAAACATAGCTTTAATGCTTTGCTGAAAACGCTTGAAGAGCCACCGCCGCATGTAAAGTTTTTATTGGCGACCACTGATCCGCAAAAACTACCTGTTACGATTTTATCCCGTTGTTTGCAATTTAATCTAAAAGCCTTGTCTCGCACACAAATTAGCCAGCAATTAGACTTTGTACTTGGCGAAGAGAGCATTCCGTTTGATAAAGAAGCGCTTAGCCAATTAGCTAGAGCTGCCCAAGGTAGTATGCGTGATGCGTTAAGCTTGACAGATCAAGCCATCGCTCAAGGTAATGGCGTAGTTGGCTTACAAATAGTCACAGATATGCTGGGACTGATGGATAAAAACCAAGTACTCAAATTGGTTCATGCCGTGGTTCAAAAAGACAGCGAAAAAGTGCTGCAACAAGTCGAGTTGATGTCTAACCAAGCGCCAGATTATGCTTTGGTCTTGGCTGAAATCATGAGCCTGTTACATCAAATTGCTTTAACGCAGTTTGTGCCCGACGCATGTAAGTTAGAAACCATTTCAGCCAGAGCTATTTTTCAACTGGCTAAATCGGTACCTGCTGAACAAATTCAATTGTTTTATCAAATTGCCCTGACAGGTAAAAAAGACTTACCTCATGCCGCTGATGCCAGAACAGGGCTAGAAATGACCTTGTTGCGTATGCTGGCTTTTTGTCCGAATAATGTAAAGCTGGATGCGCTGGACATTGCTGCCAAAACTCCAGATGTCGAAGTGGCTATACAACAATCCACTGACCAAGCAAGAAACAATACCATCACAAAGTCATTAGCTACTGATCCTGTAGCCCATGTCGCTAATGATATTGCACATCAAAGTGAACCTTTACTTGAACCTGTTGTTG
>QIJM01000232.1 GCA_003232445.1 Paraglaciecola arctica | reverse complement strand
GAACCAACCGCCTCGTAAACAAGCCTTGCTGCTAGCTTTGCTGTTCTGTTATCAATATCATAGTGGGGATTCATTTCGGCAATATCTGCTAACTGCCAGTTATAATGAAAAGCAGATTGTGACTGGGCTATCCAGTGAAGCATGTGGATCACAAATTCTACTGAAATACCCAAAGCACTCGGCGCACTCACTCCGGGGGCAATATTTGCCGGAAATGCATCAAGGCAGACAGTGACATAAAGTTGATCTACCGCTGTTAACATCGGTTTAAGTAATTGTTTGGCAGCCTTGAGGTTACAATCAATATCCAGTAGATATCGTGTTTTAGTTTGTTTGGCATAAGTAAATAGTGCTGACGTATTTGACGATTCTGCCACACCTAAGCAGGCATAGTGAAACGGCTGATGATGAGTTTGGCAATATTCAGCTATTTGTCTAAAGGGAGTACCTGAACTGGTTTTTTGCGAAGGATTACGTAGATCAAAGTGAGCATCAAAATTAACGATACCAATTTTCTTGTTTGGGTCAGCAGCAAGATGCTGAACTAATCCTTGGTAACTGCCCCAAGCAATTTCGTGTCCGCCACCTAAGCCGATAACAAATGAATTTTCATTCAGACTTTTTGCGATTTGCTGGGCATATTGACTCTGGGCATCAGCCAAATGTGTTTCAGCAACGATATTGCCTGCATCCCATAAACCACAATCTGCATGCCAGGCTAAGTTCGCCAGCGCATTACGTATTACATTTGGACCTTTTGCTGCTCCAACACGGCCTTTATTTGCGGCCACACCTAAGTCACATTCAAAGCCAAGCAAAGTACAGCTATTGGTATGTTGCCGGTTATTCACCACCTGATGCCATCGCAGCCCATTTTGACCATCCTCAATATCTTCACGGCCTTGCCAGTGGTAGGTTTTTTCTAACTTAGACATGGTGGTTAACAAATCCTTCCAGCAAACCACTTAGCTGATGGTCTATGTTGGTTAATGCCATAAACCAGCTCTGCCGGATGTTCGATGTCCCATAAGCACAAGTCTGCATCCATCCCTGTTTTAACTTGTCCTTTGCTTGATAACTCTAGTGCTTTTGCGGCATGGATGGTTACCCCGTAAAGCACTTCTTCTGGGGTTAAGCCAAATAACACACTCGCCATATTCATTATGGTTAAAATAGATGCAATGGGTGAACTGCCAGGGTTTAAGTCGGTAGCTATCGCGATAGGAATTTTGTTAGCCCTTAGTTCAGCTACAGGTGGTTTCTGGGTTTCACTAAGATAGTAAAATGCGCCGGGTAATAACACAGCGACAGTACCTGATTGTTTTAATGCTGGGATATCTTTTGGGTCTAAATACTCGATATGATCGACAGAAATTGCAGCAAATTCAGCCGCAAGTTTGGCACCTTTTAAATCAGAGAGTTGTTCAACATGCGCCTTCACATTTAGTTTGTGTGTTTTAGCTGCTGCAAATACCTTGCGACATTGTGCGGGCGAAAACCCAATGCTTTCACAAAATACATCAACACAACTTGCCAATTGTTGCCTAGCAACAGCAGGTATCACCCGATCGCAAATAAATTGAACATAGTCATCAGGGTTCGAACGATATTCTTTAGGAACAGCGTGAGCACCAAGGTATGTGGTAACAATACTCACAGGCAAATACTCAGCAATTTGTTTGGCGACTTTGAGCATTTTTAACTCGGTATCCAGATCCAAACCGTAACCCGACTTCACTTCAATGCAGGTCACACCTTCTTCAACTAACCTCGACGCGCGTTTAATTGCACTGCTGAGCAGTGTGTGTTCGGATGCTTCTCTGGTGGCATTAACCGTACCTTGAATACCTCCACCTTGCTGGGCTATCTCAGTGTAGGTTTTACCTTGTAGCCGTTGTTCAAATTCATTGGCTCTATTGCCGCCATAAACAAGATGTGTGTGGCAGTCGATAAACCCAGGTAGTAACCATTTATTTTCGCCATTGTATCTTTTGTTACAATGATAGGACTCTTGAGAACCATCGAATATGGCCAGCACTTTACCGTTTTTTATTGCAACAGAAGATTGAGTGAGTATGCCGTAAGGCTTGCCATTTTTTTGCATCGAAGCAATACGCACATTGTCTATTACTAAATCACACTGCTTAGTCATGACCCATCTCATCCAGATTAGATACAAACGAGTTTACTTGTACATACTTGTATATACAAGTTTATTGCTATAGATTATGTATTAAATGAAAAGGAGTGTTGACATTGAATAATAAACCC
>QIJM01000278.1 GCA_003232445.1 Paraglaciecola arctica | reverse complement strand
GTTATGCGGCCCCAGCCCCAAGATTTTTAAGGCAAAAAGCCCAGCAGCAAATTTATCGCTTGGTGGCTACCCCAAGTCGTAACCAGAAACACCGGGGCAGCTTTTAGCCCAGTATCAGAGGCCTTCGGAAAAAGCCGTTAATCTGAAAAGCTGGCAAACGCGTAAACAACATACTAAACTGAGAACCAATTCAACGCACAAAGAGGAATTCCGGTGGCAATAGATACACCGGCGCATAACAAATCGTTCCACTGGACGCGTTTAAGGCTGGGGCGCGATTTCGCGGAAAGTTCAATCATGCGCGCCAGTAAACTCAATCGTTATGAGGATTGGTAAATGACCGTACAAATATTTTTGGGCAAGTTTGGCTTTTTCATCTACTTTGCGAGCCTAATTCTCGTAATCATTGGTACTCTGGACTTACTTAAACTCACAAATATATCTAAATATCTTGGACAGACGCCAGCTTCTACTTTGTTAATGGCAATAGGGTTCTTAGTTACTCCTGTGTTAGTAGGGCTTGCTAAGCCAACTTTCCCAAATCTGGCGGATTTTCTGAATCTAATACCTATAGTCTTCATCTTCGTTGCAACTATATTGGCCAGGCGTGGAAAAAACGAGAAACCTCATAACAAATCATTAAACACGGAAGCCAGCAAAGCTGGCTCCGGTTAATTCGGGCGTTGAGGCTGTAGAAAAACCCCAAATGCCCTATTTTATTGAAAATAGTGAGATATATCACATTGATTATTAAGGATATATTTTTTCTATAAATAGGGTTTTTTAATATTCGGAGGTTTTTCTACAGCCTCGTTAGCTTATATAGAAATTGAGGTATGGTCATGATTCCGACAGTTAAAATGTCACATACAATACTAGAGTTTGGAAAGGGGTTAATTAATGAGCTTACGGATGATCATACAAAAGTTGAGCTAGAGTCAGCTCTTTCATTAATTATCACAGCATGGAATGCAGTGGTCATTGACTCCAATAATAAAAATAACGAGTTCGAACATAACCTTCTTCAAGCTTTAGAAAATGAGCCAAAAGAGTTCCAACTTATAGTGAAGCGACTAATTAAAAGAAAAAAAATTAAATTTAATCATGACCCAAGGTTAGTAGGTGAAAACTGGGTTAAAGAGAGTAATGGTGGTTTTACATTTGTTTGTGAATCTATATTAAATGTAGAGAATGCAGAGTCATCATCAACCGCACATTAAAAATAAGCTAACAATGCAAATACACGCGGACGGTTAAAAGCGTCGCGCAAAAGACGCGCAACACTTTTAACCGCCGGTGATTTGCGACGTTAAGTTTTAAAAACCAGAGTTTTCCATTCTTTCATAATATACGGCATTGCCGTATAATCTTTAAATGTTAACCTTCATTGAAACAAAATTGTTCACAAAGCTTGTGAAGGATTACCTATCAGATGAAGAATATAGGCTTTTACAACAGGTATTGATTCTAAATCCAGATTCTGGTGATGTTATTAAAAATTCTAGCGGGGTACGGAAAATCCGCTGGGCTAACAAGGGTCGTGGAAAACGTGGCGCTTACCGAGTCATATATTTTGTCCGACGTGCAAACGATACAATATGGATGTTAACTTATGTATCCAAAAAATGTACAAGATTCCATACCCGGACATACATTAGGGCAGATCCGTAAGGAAATTGAAAATGAATAATCAAAGAGATATAGGAACAGAAATCCTCGAAGGTATTCGTCAAATTAAACGTGGTGAAACCGGTCGTATTGTAAGTTTTCCCAGCGTCCGAAGTATTCGAGACAAAACAGGGCTTTCACAAGTAAAATTCGCGGTATTACTTGGTGTATCAGTGCGAACACTCCAAGATTGGGAGCAAAGCCGTCGTGCCCCCTCAGGAGCAGCAAAAACTCTTTTGCTTATTGCAGATAAAAATCCTAGTGCACTTTTAGAGGTCGCATGAATTTGTGGCTAAAACTTAACAAATGCATAAACATGGATACTTCGCTATCGCTACGCACCAGTCATGCAGGGCGTTATGTCGCGCACTTATGGGGCGACGATATGCCGCTCGTTCGCGAGAGACGTGTTGCGATATATTGTGTGTTGTTAGTGGAGCTGCAATTTTTTTGGGATGGGCTGTGTTCAAATTTGTGGAGGTCAGACAATGGGTGATGAGCAAGAGATTCGGGGTCTATTCAACAATTGGATAAAATCAACGACCGAAGGAAATCTGGAATTAGCGCGTCAATGCATTGCCGATGACGCCGTGTTTTTTGTGCCC
>QIJM01000343.1 GCA_003232445.1 Paraglaciecola arctica | reverse complement strand
GGTACTACCGGGATGAATGGGCAATTCCCCGGACAGGACTTTAACCTGCTAGATAAGTTGCCGGTAACGGCGTACGACCTGACCCTGTTTTTCCACCCCGAATACGTCCCGCTTTCTCAGTTATGTCCGGTTATTCAATCAAGTGTTCTGATTCCTTGATCGTTGAACCCCTCGCGTTTAACCCTCTCGCACACACATGAATTCAATTTTACCGCTAAAAGAATTGGGTTTACAAAGTATAAGATCACCACTGCCTGTATCTAACACCCATACCAGCCCGTTGCCACCATTAGTTACAGTGTAACTCGCTTCAGCAAAAGCTTGCGCGTTATCTATATGACCAGTAATCAAAATACTGGAAGCAACTAGTGATAAACCTATAATAATTGCATTTGTATTTGTCATACTTCACCTCGATATTTTATTTATAAGATCACTCCTAAAAAGAAATCAAAGGAGTCCGCCTCTTTTAATTGGACATCGTTAATGGCTTGCTTGTTCCTGACTCGCTACCCTAATACCAACGTAATTTGTTTCAATACTAAGTGGGAACAGAGAACAATCTCCGCCAATACTAAAAACAATTGCTCTCTGCCCACTATTGTTGTTATTGTTATCGTCAACATTATTATTTTAAGGGAGAAGAACCATGAAACATTTAATACTAACAATTATCATTCCCATTATACTGAGCTTACCTATAACAGTTATTGCTGAAGAAGGATCTGGTGCAACGGGTGATAGAGTACACGACCATCGCAAGACCAAAGGCATGCCTACTGGAACTCAAAAGCATGAAGGAAATTCTGACGCAGCGAGTGATAGAGTGCACGATCATCGCAAAGTCAAAGGAATGCCCACTGAAACTTCAAAACACGAAGAAGGTTCTGACGCAGCCGGCGACAGAGTGCACGATCATCGCAAGGTCAAGGGAATGCCTACTGGAACCTCAAAGAAATAAGGTCTGAAATAATTTTAAAAGACCGCGGGCAGATACTAGTTTTGAGCAATTGTTTTTAATATCAGGAACAATTGCTCTCTGACCCATGTTTTGTATAAAACGGTCAAGTTAATGCGCTTGTTAGCTGCTTTCATTTAGACGTTTTAACAAAAATTCTGCAATTAAACCGACCGATTCAATAACACTATGTGATTCATCAGTGCTTAATGCTGATATACATAATCTACCATGACCAGTGCCTTCTTTGTTTCTAACTCTATTTATAGATGTAGCCATATTAAATAATGCACGTTCATAGTCTTTAATAGCTGGTTCATTTGCTGTTTTCGAGTCTTCTGGAGTTGCCATACGTAATGCAGCATATGCCTGCCCAAGTAATGTAGGAAAATTAGCATTTGCTGGATGATTGCCAAATTTAGTTTGAATAATATGTTTTGCTGTAGCTTCAAGAAGATCTTTGCCCGTACCTGATAATAGGGCAGCGTCTTCAGAGCCTTTTTTTGCTCTTTGTGCGTATGCTTGTAATGCTTCTGTTAAATTTTTACCTTTTAGGGAATCTAGTATTTTTGGACGAATATCCCCTGTTTCAGATAATGAGAAACTTTCAGTATCAAATGCGCCTATTGTATTAAGTATTTGCTCTTTACCAACATAATTAGGTGAAGAGTCTCGAAAGCCTCCATTTGCTCTTATTTGAGAAAGGAGCAAATAAATTAATTTGCCACCAGCCTGGGTATTATTCTCTAATGCCCAATTTAGTGTTGCACGAATACGTTTAGCTTTACCAACAGATTGCCCGTGCGTTTTTGGGTCGGCTTGAGTTAAGCCTGACTTTTTTATTTGAACTTCTAAATCGTAATGAGTAGGTTCTCTTGACTCAACCTGTGCATCATCAATGAGTTTAGATATTGCAACGATAATTGTATCTGTTATTGGTAGTTCCATATTTTTTATAAATGCTTTTATTATTGTTTGCAGCTAACAGTTAACTATACAGAAAGTTGAATACAAGAATTAGACAGAATTCTGTCCATTGCCTGACAATCAGCGAAACCATGTTCAATTGCCCCACCCATTGAACCAATGAAAAACATTCCCAACACCACCTCTCCTTGACAGCTCTATACTTTGGATTTACGACCTTTTTACTTCATACCCTTATGTTGCGCAAGGTTTTGTTTGTCTGTGGTTGTTTTTGACCTTGGGCCCCGTTGGAGTCGCCGAGGAGCGAGCAATGGATGAGGGGTTGTCCGCGAGGACTGTCTGAGGGCATTGCTTTTTAATGCCCGAGTTCCGCAGCGGCCTCATCCATTGGGAGT
>QIJM01000166.1 GCA_003232445.1 Paraglaciecola arctica | reverse complement strand
ATTTCATCTGACACTTCTAAAGCCAGATTTTGCTGCATCGCTATTTTCGCCACATCAAAGGCAATTTTTTTACTAAGCTGCGCTATTTCGCCCAATGCGGGGAGTAACTCACCCTTGCCATTAGCTGCAAGGGGTGATGCTTCGGCCAACGCTGCACTGGTTGCCATTAACATTTCGTCGCTGATCAAACTGGCTTTAGCGGCAATCACGCCTAAGCCAATGCCGGGGAAGATATAACTATTATTACACTGAGCGATAACATAAGTTTTACCTTTATACTCGACTGGTTTAAATGGGCTACCTGTGGCAACAATGACCTTACCATCAGTCCATTCAATGACCTGCTGTGGTGTTGCCTCGACTTGGCGTGAAGGGTTACTTAAAGGGAAGATAATTGGCAATTCACAATGTTGTTTCATGCTACGGATGACTTGTTCAGTAAATAGTCCCGCCTGCCCAGACACACCAATTAAAATATCGGGTTTAGCGCAGTTAACTACATCCAGCAATGACGCAAATTCTCCACTAAAAGACCATTCTTTGATTGCATCGGTTGACTGAACAAGACGTTGTTGAAAATCTCGTAGACCTTGCATGCCTTCGGTAAGTAAGCCAAATCGATCGACCATAAACACTTGGCTGCGGGCTTGCGCGTCTGAAATGCCTTCTATACACATTTGTTTAATAATTTGTTCTGCTATACCGCAACCAGCAGACCCCGCACCAACAAACACCACTTTTTGGTCGGACAATTTAGTATTTTTACTTTTACAAGCAGCCAATATGCTGCCCACTGCCACTGCGGCCGTGCCTTGTATGTCGTCATTGAAACAGCAAATTTTGTCTCGATAACGTTCCAGTAATGGCATCGCATTAGGCTGGGCAAAATCTTCAAACTGCAGCATGACTTCGGGCCAGCGACGATGAATAGCCTTGATAAACATGTCTACAAATTCGTCGTACTCTGTTTGACCGATACGTTTGTGGCGCGCGCCCATGTACATAGGGTCGGCCAACAACTTTTCGTTGTTAGTGCCTACATCTAACATCACGGGCAAGGTATAGGCTGGGCTAATGCCACCACAAGCGGTATACAAAGACAGCTTGCCGATAGGAATACCCATGCCGCCTATGCCTTGATCGCCCAAACCTAAGATACGCTCACCATCGGTTACAACTATGATCTTTACCTTACGTTTGGTGGCATTGCGTAAAATATCATCTATTTGATGACGTTCAGAATACGAAATAAACAGTCCACGAGAACTACGATAGATATCTGAAAACTGTTCACAGGCATCGCCCACTGTTGGGGTATAGATAATAGGCATCATCTCGTCGATATGCTCTTTGACTAATCGATAGTACAAAGTCTCGTTATTATCTTGAATGGAGCGCAAATAAATATGTTTGTTCATCGGCTGATCAAAACTGGAATACTGCATGTAAGCTCGGTCTACTTGCTCTTTGATAGTCTCGTAACGCGGTGGGATCAAGCCAGTTAAATTGAACGTAATACGTTCATCAGAACTAAACGCACTACCTTTGTTTAGCAAAGGCGTTTCTAATAATGAAGGGCCAGAATGAGGAATGTACAATGCACTCTTTGTAGCTGAATTTGACATTAACGTTTTGTCCTGTGGGTTCATATTGTTATTTCAGTTATCCCTGACAACTTAGGCCAGTGAAGGTGTTGTATTACTTTAAAATATATCTTCAATCTGCTTTTTACTTTGCTCCCCTTGATTTCCAGGTTCAATGATTTGTGCATCTGCAACAAAAGCTTGAGGCTCGGTGCCTTGGGTGAAGTATTCAAACATAGATGTCTTATCTGTTCGATTAGTAAGTTTACCTGTGCCCTTATCTATACGCACAGTGAATAATTCTGTAGGCATGGGTAACAAATGTTCTGGTTTATCAGCCAGCGCGTATTGCATAAACCTTATCCAAGCCGGTTGTGCCGCTAATGCACCCGCTTCACTACCGATTAGCGCATTACCAATATAGTTGAATTTTTTCGGGTTTTTGTTGATCAAATTTTGATTTCGCGTGGTGCGACCCAAACGGCGATTGTTATCATCAAACCCCACCCATGCAGTGGCCACTAAGTCTGGTGTAAACCCACTGAACCATGTATCACGTACATCGTTGGTGGTGCCCGTTTTACCGGCTATGTCACTGCGATCCATCAATACTGCTGCACGCCATCCTGTACCACGATTATCCCAATGACCGTTAATTTGCACCGCAGAACGCATCATTTCTGCGACTAAAAATGCATT
>QIJM01000397.1 GCA_003232445.1 Paraglaciecola arctica | reverse complement strand
CAATTAAAAGCCTTTTTAGGTGATAAACCCCAGCATTTGGGTAACGAAAACAGTATTCAAAACCAATTGCGTGATGCTGGTTTAAAGCAAGTCATTGGCGTACAAAATAGCCAGGCATCACAAAGGGTGGATCAATTTAGTTCCAGCACCTCTTTGGGTGTGCGGATCTATTCGAATGCGTTAAACAATACGTTGGAAGTTGATAGGCATAAGCCTAATTTTTCTGCACCCGATTCAGAAGAGTCTGAAGCTTCGTTATTTGATTTTGAAGAAATAGCGAGAAATGTGCTCAATTTTGTGGGTGGAGCAATTAAAAATGCCCAAAACAAGGGCGCTGATGATAGTGAACTGAATGAGTTATTTGAACAAGCTTCATCTGGCGTACTCAGAGGCATAAAATTAGCAGAGCAGGATTTAGCAGGTTTCTTAAATGAAGAAATTGCTAATGGTATCAGCCAAAGTAAAAGCCTAATTGAAGACGGCATTGCCAATCTTAAGCGTGATATTTTTAATCCTGAAGCTTTAGATTTGGAAAAATCAGCTCAATCTGTGGTTAATTCCAGTCGTGTATCTTATGAAAAGCAAGAGTCAGGTGAATTGAGCATTCGAACCAGGGATGGCGACAGAGTGAATATTACCTTTGAAGACCTTGAGCAATTTGAGTTCAGTCAGCGACAGGTGCAACAACTGGTTCAAAAGGCAGAGCTAGATGATAAGGCAGTAGTGCCGGAACAGATCGAAAATAATAGTGCTCCGATAGCTGCCGCTGAAACTGCGAAACCAGTAACTGATGCGGTAGAAGAATCTGATGTAATTATTGCACAGGCAGATGAGGCACAATCTAGCACTAAAACAATTGAACAGAATGCGGTTTTTTATCAAGAGAACTCATTTTCGTTTTCAGTTAAAGGTGAGTTAGATGAAGACGAACTCAAAGCCATTGGCCAATTAGTAGCTGATGCTAATGAACTTGCAGAAGAGTTTTTTAATGGTGATATCGAGACCGCTTTTAATCAAGCGTTAGAACTAGGTTTTGACGAACAAGAATTGTCTAGTTTTGCTTTACAGCTAACGAAAGTCGAAAATATCCAAGTTATCAAAGCGTATGAAACTGTCTCTCGCTTTGATGGCGATAGTGTGGACAGCGATCCGGCGAAAGCCGTTAAGCCTGTTGCTGAATATCTTGAGAAACTATTAAATGTGCTAGATGGGTCGAGACTTCAACTGGAAGATAGTAAGTCTTATGAAAATATGATCAATGAATTGATTAATAAATTAGGTAACGATGTGGCTACTCCCGATTTGATATCGGCTATTAACCGCTTTAACGAGTTTAACCAAAAACTTGTGAACAACTTACCTATTGGTTATCAACCTGAAAACCAATCTTAGTCTTTGTGTGATAGGCAAATAAAAAGGCCAGCGTGATGCTGGCCTTTTTTAATTGTAAATTAAGACTATTCTTCTTCAACTTTCTCTTTCGCTAAGCGCACTTTCAAAGTACGTTCTTGGAAAATTGAATCGTTCAAATTTTTGATCGCCTTGGCTGCACCTTTAGCATTCATTTCAACAAAACCGTACCCTTTCCTTTTCCCTGTGCGACGATCTTTCATTAGTCGCACAGACACTACATTACCTTGTTGCTCAAAATGCTCTTGCACAGCCTCTTCATCAGCGCGATAAGGAAGATTCCCTACATAAAGTGTCGATACTTCGCTTGATGTGTTCTGTTCGCTTGATGCATTAGAAGACGAAAACAACTTCGATAAAGCTGGTACCAATAAGCCACCAACTAAAATGCCTATTACTGCCGACCATTGATTAGACATATCAGAAGCAACGATGGGTAAAGTGACATAAAGAACAATAGCGAAAATGATAGTGATAAAAATATTTAAAATAAAAGATGGATTCATGTAGCTCTACCTAAAAAGATTATTATGGTTAATAAGAATAAAAGCGATGACATGGTACTCATTTATATGGCTTTCGCAAATAGTATGGTTATGTATTAGTGATCCTTTTGTTAATTCCTTTCAAAATACGGTGTTTTTATGACTTTTTGAGTAATTAATAGACACTTCACTAATAATTTAAAAATAGGACTTGCATGGAAGTTTGTTCTCTCTATAATGCGCCCTCGCCTCAAGGGAGACCGTTTAGGTCACTCGCCATTAAATCGGTTTTACCGATTTAATGCATGTACGGTAAACGTACAGTTGATGCGGGATGTAGCAAGATTTAATTGAAATGAATTTGAATTAAATTGTTGACATCAAATGGTAATG
>QIJM01000172.1 GCA_003232445.1 Paraglaciecola arctica | reverse complement strand
GCAAAATATTTCAGATCGTGCATTTTTTACCGAAGAAGAAATGTTAGCTGCAACACAAACATCGCCCTTAGCCGGTTACGATGTAAAAGACTTATCCGTGTCTTATGACGGCAGCCGTTTGTTGTTTGCTATGCGTGCCCCAGAAATTGAAGATGCCGATGATGACGAACAACCTAGTTGGAATATTTGGCAATATGACCTAACGGCAGATACTCTGAGCCGTGTTATCGGGTCAGACTTAGACGCTGAATTTGGCCAAGATACCTCACCTACGTATTTACCTGATGGTCGCATTGTATTTAGCTCTACTCGGCAACAGGCTAATCAAGCCCTTTTATTAGATGAGGGCAAACCTCAATACCAAGCGCTAGATGAAGACCGCGATCAGATAGCCTCTGTACTACATGTAATGGACGCTAATGGCAGCGACATTCAACAAATATCTTTCAACCAAAGTCATGATCTTAATCCCATAATTCTTAGTTCAGGCAAAATTTTATTTAGTCGTTGGGATAACGTGGCGAACAACAATAGCGTCAATATTTATCAAATGAACGCTGACGGCAGTGGCTTAGAAATTGTGTATGGACGTCATAGCCATAACAGCGAACTCACTGATGAAGCGTTGCAATTTACTCAATTGTCTGAACAGCCCAACGGCCTTTTGTTAGCTGCACTTAGGCCTTTTGTTAGCAATAGTTGGGGTGGTGAATACGTGAATATTGATATCGCCAACTATATTGACAACACTATGCCAGTTGCTTCGCAAAGCGGGCTAAATGGACCGGCGCAAGAGTCGGCGTTATTCGACAATATTTTAATCGACGGCAGTATTTCGCCAGGCGGTTTGTTCTCAGCTGTTTATCCACTTTGGGACGGCAGTCAAAGGTTGTTGTTTAGCTGGAGTCAATGCCGAGTATATGATCCCGATCAGGTTTTGGCTGAGGGCGATGTTCGCACTATCCTACCCTGTGATGATGAACTGTCAGCTAACCCGCAAATTGAAGCCGCCCCGCTGATATTTGGATTGTGGATGTTTGACCCGATTGAAAATACTCAGTTGGTGATAAATGTGCCTGAAGAAGGGCAGTTTTATACTGACGTTGTGGCCATGCAGTCCCGCGCTTTTCCGGCGGACGCACAACAGGCTGAAGAGTTTAATCAAGACTTAGCTAACAATGACTTAGGCCTCGTGCACATTAAAAGTGTTTATGACTTTGCTGGCATCGACGTTACAGCACAAGGCATTGCGGTGATGGCTGATCCCACTCAAACGCCTACTGGCGATAGACCAGCGCGGTTTTTGCGAGTCGTAAAAGCGGTATCTATTCCAAGTGAAGAGGTGCGCGATTTTGATAACTCAGCCTTTGGCCGCAGCCGAAACCAATTGATGCGTGAAATCATTGGTTATGTGCCGATTGAGCCAGATGGCTCGGTGCAGTTTGAGGCGCCAGCTAATGTGCCCTTGGCCTTTAGCATATTGGATGCAAACGGCAGGCGTGTAGGTGAAAGACATCAGAATTGGTTGCAGTTGGCAGCCGGTGAAGTGCGTACATGTAATGGCTGTCATAGCCAAGATAGCGAGGCTCCTCATGGTCGTGCAGATGCCGAAGCAGACAGTATTAACTTAGGCGCGGCCAATACTGGCAGCCCTTTTCCAAATACTAATCCAGCCTTATTTGCTGATTTAGGCGATACCATGGCGCAAACATCAGGTAGAATTAACGGTATCAACTATCCTTCTCAAGATATCAATTTTGCAGATATTTGGACTGACCCTGCTATGCAAACCCCTGCAACTAGTTTCACCTACAGCTACGCCGACTTGCAGTCTTCCTTACCTATTACTGTGGCTTGTGCCCTTAATTGGACAAGTTTGTGCCGTATCCAAATTCATTTTCCAGAGCATATTCAACCGATACTTTCATTAGACAGGCGAGTGTTTGATGAAGACGGCGTGACGCTACTCGAAGATCAAAGTTGTTTAAGTTGCCATACACCTCAAGGTGAAGATGGTTTAGCACAAATACCTGCTGCCCAGTTAGACCTGCGCGCGACTCCATCCACTGACAACGCAGATTTTCTCACCAGTTACCAAGAGCTAATGTTTGGCGATAATGAACAAGAGTTGGTAGAAGGTGCATTATTCGATCGTTTGGTGATTGTCACAGATCAAAATGGCGATACTGTGTTTTGGACGAAGAAGGCGAGTTAATACTGGACGGTGAGGGTAATGCTATTCCTGTGACTCAAACAGTGGGTGTGGGCAATAGTATGTCTGTGAATGGCGCCCGTTCGAGTAGCCGATTTTTTACCCTCTTTGATACAGGCGGTGCGCATGAAGGATGGCTAACATCAGCTGAACTAAAACTGTTATCTGAATGGTTAGATATTGGTGCTCAGTATTACAACGATCCTTTTGCGGCGCCGGTAAACTGATGCCAATGCGCTTCAAGCAGGTATTCTTCAACTCTCTCAGTTTGATCAAACTTGGCTTTATAATTTGGTTGACGTTTGGATTAATGGCCAGTCAGACATTGGCTGATGAAAACGCGCAAGTGCAGATTAAACAGCCTTATATCGAAATACACTCTGGCCCCGCGGGTGGTTTCCCTGTCATTCATGTTGCGGCAAAAAACGAATGGATCACGGTATTAAAACGCAGAACCAACTGGTTTAAAGTCGAAACAAATAAAGGTGTGCAAGGCTGGGTAAAACAAGACGCTTTGCACATGACTCAAAGCAGTACCGGTCAGCCTGTGAAATTGTTCGATGGCTCATTTGAGTCTTTTGCCCAGCGAAATGTTGAATTTGGCGCTTTAGGTGGTTCGTTTGAAGGTGTGCCTTCTATGACGATATTTGCTGATTGGGTGGCAACTGAAAACCTAGCAGCTGGGGTAAGTGTGACCCAAGCACTGGGTGATTTATCTGAAAATCAATTCTTCTTAGTGCGTGTACAACACACAACCTTTCCCGAATGGCGTTTGTCGCCTTACGTCACCTTGGGCGCAGGGAAAATTCGTACCAAACCTAGAGCCAACTTAGTACAAAGTGGTGGTGAAACTCGCACCAGTGATTTATTAGCTGCAGGTTTAGGTCTACGATATTACATTGCACAAAATTTTATGCTCAAGCTTGAATACCTGCACCTTCAAGTTTTAACCGACAGAGACGAAAACGAGGATTTAGAACAATGGAAATTGGGATTCGCAGTTTTTTTCTAGCCCTACTATGCACAGTGATAAGTTTTTCTTTGTTCTCGCAACAAAGGGAGCAACAAGATGCTGAACAAAGTGTTATCGAGCCCAGTGTTGAACGTCGAGATATTAATGAAGCTAATATTGATTCAGAAAATTTTGAGTTTGGCATGTTAGTAGGCGTGATCAGCATAGAGGATTTTTCATCCAGTATGGTAGTGGGGGTTCGTGCGGCTTATCACATCAATGAAGATTTTTTCGTTGAAGCCACTTATGGACAGGCCGAGGCTGGAGAAACCAGTTTTGAGGTGCTTAGTGGTGGAGCACCATTTCTAACCGATGAAGAACGAGATTATCGCTATTACAACGTGTCATTAGGTTATAACCTCAATGGCGAAACCTTTTTCACCGACCGTTGGGTATTTAACTCTGCCACCTATCTTACCTTAGGCGCAGGCAGTACCAAGTTTGGTGGCGATGAAAGATTTACCGTGACCTTAGGGGCGGGTTACCGACTGTTGCTGACCGACTTTTTTGCTTTGCACCTGAATGTGAAAAATCACTTGTTTAATTCTGAGCTTATTGGTGAAGAAAAAACCACACACAATATTGAATATGGCCTGGGTGCCACGTTCTTTTTTTAGTCCGTTGTTTACTTATTGAGAGACTATTTTATGCCGTTATTTGTTAAAAATCTTCATCATAAAAGCAGGCCTGGATTTTGTAATGTTTTAGGTCTGGCAATGGTCTCCATTGCCGTTCTGTTCACACCTATCAACACCTTTGCTGCAGATGTAAAAGGCCCCGCACCAGACTTTACCTTGGCCAGTAAAGATGGAGGCAATGTGCGTTTACAAGAACAACTAGGTGATGTGGTTTTGATTAATTTCTGGGCATCTTGGTGTGCTCCATGTCGTGAAGAATTACCCTATTTGGAAGAGTTGCAACAGGAATACG